>CALZMS010000291.1 GCA_945788595.1 uncultured Lachnospiraceae bacterium | reverse complement strand
AAAGATGATCACATCCGCTGTGTCAATGGCGATCTGGGCCTGTTCTCTCATCTGAGAAATAATCACGTCACGGCTCTCCGGCTCGATACCACCCGTATCCACCATGGTAAAAGAATAATTCAGCCAGGTAACATCGGCATAAATACGGTCACGGGTCACTCCCGGGGTATCCTTTACTATGGATATATTTTCACCGGCCAGAGCGTTAAACAACGTGGACTTACCTACATTAGGACGGCCTACAATTGCTACTATCGGTTTGCTCATACAGTTGTCTCCTTTTATGTTTCTCCACTTTCTTTTTATGCAGGATGGTATTCACAAGATCTTCGCCGCCGGCATCTGCCACAGCGATGGAAAGCTCCAGAACCTGCTCCAGTTCTTCTACAGTCATATCATCCAGAAATACATTTTCACCGGCTCTTAGCATATTGCAGGGAAGGATCAGCCTCTCGCCAAGATTTTTGCCCTGCAGCTGTTTTTTCAGGTCCTGTCCGGTGATCAGACCGGATACCGTGATTTTTTCTCCGAAGAAATCGTTCCGGATGGCCATCACTTCAATCTTTATTCCATCGTACACTGTCATGATTTTTTCTGCAAGTTTTTTTATCCAGGGAGCTGCCAGATATCCGGTAGCGATGGTCACAGAACCCGGCTCTGCCGTTTTGTCCAGCTCCTTCAGTGCCTCCTCTACCTCTTCTTCCAGAAGTCTCAGCATACCCACACCGTTTTCCAGCTGCGGATAGCCGTCGTAGCGGCTGCTTTCCGGTAATTCTCTTCCTGCCAGCAGATACCATTCATCACTGCAGTGCACTCTGTGAGTTCCTGTTTTTTCCTTATAATACTGCTGCCATTTTTCCACCTGGTCGATCACAGCCCCGGCATCCTTTACGTTAAAAGGCTCCAACGGATACAGGCCTTCTCTGTATTTCGTCAGCCCCACCGGCACAATGGACACACTCTGTAACGCTGGCATGTACTCCTCAAAATCCTTCAGAGTCCGCTCCAGCTCCTGTCCGTCATTGATGCCCTTGCAGAGAACGATCTGTCCGTTCAGCTCAATGCCCGCATCGGCCAGCCGATGGATTTTTTCAAACACATTCCCGGCAAATCTATTGTGCAGCATTTTACAGCGAAGCTCAGGGTTTGTCGTGTGAAAAGAAATATTTATAGGCGCCAGATGATAATAAATGATCCGGTCAATATCATGGTCACTCATATTGGTAAGCGTCACATAATTCCCCTGCAAAAAGGACAGCCGGGAATCGTCATCCTTAAAATACAAAGTATCCCGCATGCCCGGCGGCATCTGATCAATAAAACAGAATATGCATTTATTCCGGCAGGAACGGTATTCATCCATCAGACTGTTAACAAAGGTAATCCCAAGATCCTCTTCCAGATCCTTTTCGATCTCCAGCTCCCATTCCTCACCATCCGCTTTTTTTACCAGCATGGTCAGGTACTCATCGTTTGTCAGATAATGATAATCAAATACATCTTCTATCGTCTTTCCGTTAATGGAAATAAGCTCATCCCCCGGCTCGATCTCCAGCTCATCGGCTATGCTGCCTTCGGCCACGGCACCTATCACATGCTTTTGCATACTCTCTCCTCCTGTCAAAGCGTTCTTTTTATGATAGCAAGATTGGGCCAAAAATGCAACGGGCATTTACAGGATTCCCTTTTCCCCCCTTTTTGTACATTTTTTCGCTATAAATTTTGTTTTTTCTTAAGTAATTTGTTGACGCATTTTTTTTAGGATGCTATAACTATCTTGAATTCTTATGAACAGTAACAGAATATTGGAGGTTTGTAATGGCGAATTTAGATTTACTCGAGTGTTCCATTCCGGTTGCCCCGATCAAGATCATCGCTTTGAAAGGCTGTACTGAGCTTGGCAATACCGTTAATGATTATCTTGTATCTTTCCGTAAGGAAATGGCTGAGAAAAGAAACGATCACAACAGTGTTACCTGGTCAGGATACGCCGAAGATACATTTCTGGTGGATGCGGAGTGCCCCCGTTTCGGTACCGGCGAAGCCAAAGGAAAGATCAACGCTTCGATCCGTGGTGCTGACCTGTTTATCATGGTTGACATCAGCAACTATACACCTACTTATAAAATCGGTCCTTATGTGAACCATATGTCACCGGATGATCATTTCCAGGATCTGAAGAGAATTATTCAGGCAGCTACCGGTAAGGCACACCGTATCAACGTGATCATGCCTTTCCTGTATGAAGGACGTCAGCATAAGCGTTCTTCCCGTGAGTCTCTGGACTGTGCCGCTGCACTGCAGGAGCTGATCAGCATGGGTGTTGAAAATATCATTACTTTTGACGCGCATGATCCGCGTGTAATGAATGCGATCCCGCTGAATGGTTTTGATAACTTTATGCCGACATATCAGTTCTTAAAGGCTCTGCTTCGCTCCGTTCCGGATCTGAAGCTGGACAATGAGCATCTGATGTGTATCTCTCCGGATGAGGGTGCCATGAAC
>CALZMS010000290.1 GCA_945788595.1 uncultured Lachnospiraceae bacterium | reverse complement strand
GTCTGTATTGTAACCGAAGGACTCGTTGGAAGCAGCTTTCATAGCTTCGTTGATGCCTTCTTTGGTTACGTTCTCACCCTTAACAACAGCTGTCAGGATTGTGGTGGAACCAGTCGGAGTAGGAACACGCTGAGCAGCGCCGATCAGCTTGCCGTTCAGTTCCGGAATAACAAGACCGATAGCTTTTGCAGCACCTGTGCTGTTCGGAACGATATTAACTGCAGCTGCACGGGATCTTCTCAGATCGCCTTTTCTCTGCGGTCCATCCAGAGTCATCTGATCGCCTGTGTAAGCGTGGATGGTGCACATAATACCGGACTGGATGGGAGCGTATTTGTTCAGAGCGTTAGCCATCGGAGCCAGGCAGTTTGTTGTACAGGAAGCTGCGGAGATGATAGTATCATCTGCTTTCAGAGTCTCATGGTTTACATTGTAAACGATGGTCGGAAGATCGTTACCAGCCGGAGCGGAGATAACAACTTTACGAGCACCAGCGTTGATATGAGCCTGAGCTTTTGCTTTGGATGTATAGAATCCGGAGCACTCCAGAACTACGTCTACACCAAGCTCGCCCCACGGACAATTGTTAGCATCCGGGAAAGCGTAGATCTTGATCTCTTTGCCATCAACTGTGATGGAGTCTTCGCCAGCTGTTACAGTTTCTGCTTTTTCATATTTACCCTGAGAAGAGTCATATTTTAACAGATGAGCCAGCATTTTCGGGCTTGTTAAGTCGTTGATAGCTACTACTTCATAACCTTCAGCACCAAACATCTGTCTGAAAGCCAGACGACCGATACGGCCGAAACCATTAATTGCAACTTTTACTGCCATGTTTCTAGTTCCTCCTAAAAGTGAATGAATAGTTGTGGTCTGGGGGGAATACCCAATCTACCACCTGGTAATATAATACCCAATATGCATATAAAATTCAAGAGTATTTTTTTCCCGCAGGAATATTTCTCCGAACTTTTCCCTGACCTGCTCCGAATTTCATTTCTTCGACGCTATAGTCTGTCTGGCTCTCTTCCGATTGTTCCATGTGCCGAAGCCGGAAAACATTTTCAGCAATTCGTCTTGACGCATACAGAATATCCTGCCGGTTCAGTTCTGTGCCGAGGCTGATCCGCAAGGCGCCCCGTATATAGGTATCCGGAATATGCAGGGCAGATAATACATGGGAAACTTCGGCCTTACTGCTGCATGCCGCCCCTGCAGACACGCAGATACCTTCCTGCTGCAGCAAAAGTGCCAGACTCCTTCCGTCAATGCCTTCAAAACAAAAATGAACATTTCCCGGCAGTCTTTTTTGCGGATCTCCCATCAGATGGCTGCCCGGTATTTTTTCCAATTGTTCTATCATCAGATTTCTGAGCGGTTTTATGGCCGCCGCTTCCCAGGACAATCTGCCGGCACACACGCTGGCAGCTTCCCCCAAAGCTACGATTCCGGGCATATTTTCGGTTCCGGCACGCATCCCTTTTTCCTGGGCTCCGCCATGGATCAGTGCCGGGAGTTCAAAACCTTTTTTGCAGTATAAAAATCCGCAGCCTTTGAGACCGTAAAATTTATGTGCCGATGCACTCAGATACGTTATATTCCAGCTATCTACATCTATAGGGAGATGGCCAACGACCTGAACTGCATCTGTATGAAAAGGAATCCCATATTCTTTCGCCAGTGCGCCCATCTCTGCCACCGGCTGGATCGTGCCCACTTCATTATTGGCAAACATAATACTTCCCTATGTGTCGCTCAATGTCCCGGGGAGATATCCTGCCTTTCTCATCCGGGTCAAGGTAAGTCACTCTGACGCCTCTTTTCTCCATATTTTTACAG
Organism: uncultured Lachnospiraceae bacterium; assembly: GCA_945788595.1. Taxonomy (GTDB): domain Bacteria; phylum Bacillota; class Clostridia; order Lachnospirales; family Lachnospiraceae; genus UBA11957. The sequence continues at coordinate 667 of CALZMS010000290.1, read as the reverse complement.
GTATTCAGTACAGCATGATGTTCTATGGAGCTGGTGATAATATGCGCCGGACAGTCAAAAGAACAGCTTTTTTCCAACACCCAGTTATCCGCTTCTGTACCTCCCGAAGTAAAATAGATTTCCTCCTCCTCTGCACCTATAAGCTTTGCTGCCGCTTCCCGTGCCTCCTTCACAGCCAGTCTGGCGTCCTGCCCATTTGCACATACCGCTGAAGGATTCCCAAACTTTTCTCTGAGCCAGGGCAGCGTTTTGTGTACCACTTCTACAGCCGGCGGTGTAGTGGCAGCGTAATCCATATACAGCATTTTTCCCATATCTGCTCCCGCCATTTATTATGATCCACTTACTGTTATACTATGCATCTGATTTTTTTGGTGACAGAAGTGACAAAAAAAAACGGATTTGTTGACACATACATGTCAATAAACCCGTTTTACTGTCACTTTTTTATCTGCTCATACCGGGATGATATTGATCATACACATTGCGCATATGCTCCATATTCATCTGCACGTACATCTGCGTTGTGGACACATCGGAATGACCCATCATCTGCTGAACATCCCTGACATTGGCGCCTTTCTGGATCAGATGGGCTGCAAAGCTGTGTCGAAGAGTATGTGGTGTAATGTCCTCTTGGATCCCGGCATCTGTCGCATACCCCTTC
>CALZMS010000289.1 GCA_945788595.1 uncultured Lachnospiraceae bacterium | reverse complement strand
GGATCAAGATGGCTGATGCCATCCCGTGGGATGTTTTTGAAAAGAAGTATTCCAGGCTTTTTAAAGGAAAGACTGGAAATGTTGCAAAGCCGCTGCGTACAGCACTTGGCGCCCTGATCATACAGACAAAGTTGCTATGGTCTGGGCAAGCTCGTTACCAAACTGGAGGAAGCCCAACTTACATCTATTGCATTATCTGTATTCGTTGCGAATCTATTTAAGATCCAGCGACGAATACTTTGCGCATTTTTTATCTGCTTGAAATTTTTACAGAGTATTTTGCTGAGTTGAGCCCGAAAATGGCTTAATCAGCAGACACTACTTACTCCGCCTGTGCCGCATGCTCCACAAAGATCCTGCGGATATCTGCATATTCTCCAAGCCCCTTCATTACACAGGTGACAGAAAAACCGGCAGCTTCAAACTGGCTTCTCCAGGAATCGGAGTTGGCCCCGGCCATATCGTTGGTGGCATGGTCACCGGCCACAATCATAAAGGGAGCCAGTACAATGCCCTTTGGCTCTCGGGTGCGGGCAGCTTTCAGGATAGGCTCCAGGCTGGGATAAGCTTCCACGGTGCCAAGAAAAATATTCTCATGTCCCATATCTTTAAAACGATAATCCAGCGCTGCGTAAATAGAATTGGCATAATGAGTCGTACCGTGTCCCATCAGTACCAGCATGACATCCTTCGGCAGATGGGAAAATTCATGTGCCACAGCGTTAACTACCGCATCGTTATCTTCCTCCGATGTCAGAAGCGGCGCGCCGAAGCGGATGCTGTCAAAATGCTCCCGGTAAGCCAGAGCGTCTTCCTTCATCAGATCATTTTCAATACCATTGATCACATGAGTGGGCTGGATCACCACATCCCGGATCCCGTCAGCCATCATGGCTTCCATAGCTTCTCGTACATTAAATATCTTTATATTTTCCGTGCGCAGAAGTTTTTTCATGATCATTTTACTGGTCCAGGCACGGTAAATTCTGCAATCCGGATACGCTGCGGCGATGTCATCCTCGATGGCAGTGATCGTTCTTTTTCTGGTGTCCGGAAAGCTTGTACCGAAGCTGACCACCAGAATAGCTTTTGTCTGTTTGTCTGACATAAATTCCCTCCAACAAAATTCAGCATTATATTGCACAATCATATCATATTTTCAGACATAATGCATCTGTTCTTTCACAGAAATAGATATATATTCCATAGAGGAATAGCTGTATTGAGTAACTGGTCGGTCTTTTTCGGCTCTTTTTTTAGGAAAACATTGCCCCTGAGAGTATCTCTGTGCTATAATATGATGGTTTATGGAATATGGAGGAGTATGTCTATGGCGCAAAAATACTACGCTGTACGCAAAGGAAGAGTTCCCGGAATCTATCGTACCTGGGATGATTGTAAGGCTCAGGTTCATGGATTTAAGGAAGCTGCCTACAAAAGCTTCTCTTCCTGGGAAGAAGCAGATGCTTTTATGAAGAATCAGGATACCGTTCCACCGGTGGATCAGGAGGATGGCTTATGCTGTGAAGAAGGGACGCTGATCGCTTATGTGGACGGCAGCTATATTTCCGCAAAATCCGACAGCTACGCCTACGGCGTTGTTTTTCTGGATAAAGACGGGGAAAAGACTGCTTCCGGCAGCCGGCAGGATGCCGTACTTGCTGCCATGCACAATGTGGCAGGAGAAATCCATGCTGCAGCCTACGCCATGCAGTATGCGAAAGATCACGGCTATCGTAAGTTATACATCTATCATGATTATGAAGGAATAGCCAAATGGTGTCTGGGTGACTGGAAGACCAATAAAGAGAGCACAAAGGCATACAAAGAATTTTATGACGGCATAAAAGACCGTCTGGAAATACATTTTGTCAAGGTGACTGGCCATTCAGGAGTGAAATATAATGAGATGGCAGATCAGCTGGCAAAAAAAGCGCTTGGCATTTTAAACTGAGCGGGTAACATTCGAAGGATAAGTTTTGGGGGTACGTATTCATGGGCATCTGTATGTTTGGTATAGACCATAACAGAGCGTCGATAGATATTCGTTCCGTGTTTTCTTTTACAAAGAAAAATGCGGTGACGGCAATGGAAGAATTAAAAAAGACAGAAGGGATCCTTGGCTGTGTGATTCTGTCCACCTGCAACCGGATGGAATGCTGGGTCAGCACCGTTGAGGACTGGGATGGCTGCCTGTTCGATGAGATTTGTAAGATCAAGCAGGTGGATCCTGAAGAATACCGCGCATATTTCCGGGAGCGCAAGGATAAAGAGGCTGTAGACCATCTTTTCCATCTGACCTGCGGGCTGAAATCCCAGATTCTCGGAGAAGATCAGATCCTTACACAGGTAAAGGATGCGCTGGCTCTTGCCAGAGAAAGCTTCACTACAGACAGTGTTCTTGAAGTACTGTTTCGTATGGCTGTGACTGCCGGTAAAAAGATCAAGACGGAAGTGATATTTTCCAGAGCCAATTATACAGCTATGGACAGTGCGGTGGCCATGCTGAAAGAGCACGGGG
>CALZMS010000288.1 GCA_945788595.1 uncultured Lachnospiraceae bacterium | reverse complement strand
GGAAAGGAAGCGTTTTTTCATCCACAGCGGAGCCACGATCAGATGGTTCCATCTGGAGGGTTCGGAATAGCCGGACAACATATTGAATACCGCAGTGGCATCCTCGCCGATCTCCGCATTGCAGGTCAGAATACCACAGTCAGTATACAGCTTGGCCGTGGAATCGTTATAGTTTCCGGTACCCAGATGCACGTATCTGCGGATACCATCCTCTTCTTTTCGCACCACCAGTGCAATTTTGCTGTGAGTCTTTAAGCCGAGAAGGCCGTAGATAACGTGGCATCCGGCTTTTTCCAGCTGTTTTGCCCAGACGATATTGTTTTCCTCGTCAAAACGGGCTTTTAATTCTACCAGAACAGTAACCTGCTTTCCATTGTCCGCCGCCTGGGCCAGTGCCGCCACTATGGGAGAATGGCCGCTGACGCGGTACAAGGTCATCTTAATGGCCAGTACCTGGGGATCCACGGAAGCCTGGCGGATGAAATCCACCACCGGATCAAAGATCATATAGGGATGATGAAGCAGTATATCCTTCTCACGGATATTTTCAAAAATCGTCCTATCATTCATCAGCGCCGGAACCGCTGCCGGTGTATAGCCCGGCGCCTTATAATCGTCAAATCCCTTCATGCCATACATTTTCATTAGGAAAGTCAGATCCAGAGGACCATTGAACATATAGATATTGTCCTCTTTGACCTCAAGCTCCTCCTTCAGGATTTTTAACAGCTTTTTGTTGATATTTTCTTCCACCTCGAGACGGATAACCTGGCCCCAGCGGCGTTTCTTTAACTGTCTCTGGATCTCCTTTAACAGATCCTCTGCGTCATCCTCGTCGATTTCCATATCTGCGTCACGGGTGACGCGATACGGATACGCACAGATCACTTCGTTGCCCAGAAACAGTTTGCCGATGTTTCTGCGGATGATCTCCTCCAGAAGGATCACCCGGTGGATCTCATCGTTCTGCTCCGGCAGTTCATAGATCCGCGGAAGCACGGAGGGCACCTGTACGGTGGCAAACTCCAGCTCATCCTCCTTTTTGGCATCCTTTTTCCGGATCAGAAGACCAATATTCAGGGCTTTATTCGTGATCAGCGGAAACGGTCGGGCCGAATCCATGGCCATGGGGGTCAGCACAGGATATACATCCTCATCAAAATAGCGATCCACAGCCTTTGCCTGATCTTCCGTCAATTTTTCAAAGGAAGTGATCACTTCCAGGCCGATACCGGACAGCGCCGGAAGCAGGGAACGGTTATACGTATTGTACTGGACTGCCATCAGTTCATGGGTCTTGGGAATGATCAGCTTTAACTGTTCCTTCGGGGTCAGTCCGGCAATATCCTTTTTCTCTATGCCGGCCTTCATCATATCTCTGACGGAAGCCACGCGAACCATAAAGAATTCATCCAGATTCGACGCGGAAATACTCAAAAATTTCAGTCGTTCAAACAGCGGAAGGTTCTTATCTCTGGCTTCCTCCAGGATGCGCTCGTCAAAACTGATCCAGCTCATCTCTCGGTTTCGGCAATATTCCGGTTTTGCAAACATTTCGTTTTTCATCACGCGCCTCCTATACCAGTTTTTTCAGCCGGATCTCCGGCCTTAAGTTAAATACTTCTTCAAAGAAATCCAGCTTTTCTTCCAGAAGTCCGCGTTCCAGGGTAAAATCCCTGGCTATCTCCAGGCGAATGACCAGCTTTTGATCCTGCAAAGAGACTTTCAGTCCCTGGATTTTCTGTTTATGGGCCCGATCCAGGGCATTGGCCAGACGAAGAATAGCTGTCAGTTTGGCCACAAGGATATAATCCGCTTCGGTTAATCCAGTCAGACGGCTGATCTCCGGATAATAACCAAAGCGCTGGGTATTGTATCGCACCGCCAGAGCAATGATCTCCCGTTCTCTGTGGGACAGTCCGATGATCTCTGTAGCCATGATAATATTAAAAGAGCAGTCTCCCACCTGGGACATACTGATATATTTACCACAGTCATGCAAAAGAACCGCAATCTCCAGAAGCAGACGCTCCCTGCGCTCTAAACCATGGATCTTTTTCATACTGTCAAAGATCGTAAGTGCCACTTCACTCATATAAGTTACATGAGATTTGCTGATAGCGTAACGCTTTCCGATATTGCGGGCAGCCATGAGAATATCATTTTCAAAATTGTGCGCCGGCTTGATCAGATGATTTTTTTCCGCATAATCGTAGGCAAAACCGTCTGCCATCTCCACACCGGGAATCCAGACAGATTCAGCGCCAAAAGCTTCCGTGATAGTCTGATAGACAACGGCTGTCGGCACCAGAAGAGACGCGTATTCCTCGTCCAGTCCCATGCGTTCTGCCTGTTCATGCTGCGGTAAAGAGATCACTTCGCTGCACCAGTCACCATACTCCTGGGCAGACATCAGATTTTTCAGTCCGGAAGAAGGATTTCGCATCAAAAAGACTGACATATAGTCTCCTAAAAATACCACATTAGCTATTTTTCTGTCTTTCAGATGCATTTTACAGAAACTGGTCA
>CALZMS010000287.1 GCA_945788595.1 uncultured Lachnospiraceae bacterium | reverse complement strand
CCTAAATGGGAGTCCACCCAAAAGACATCTTTACAGCCAGCCAGCCTGAGCCAGCGCTCTGCTCTCTCAGGATTAGCTTTGGGATGATTGATCTTAGTCACTATACCGATCACTTCCCTGTTGCACATGCAGGTAATGCAGGGCGGATACAGGGAATATGGTTCAATGGCTGAACACAGAAGGCCAACTACATCGCCTTCGTAAGAATACAACGCCAGTGCATGACCAAGTTTTGCCGTCTGGGCATATTCTCCCGGTGTATCAATGATCACGTCAAAGTTATTCACATACTGAGTCTTGTGATAATGTATTTTTTCACCTTTTAAAGCCTGCGTAAGTGTGGTTTTTCCTGCCTCACTGCGGCCCATCAGAACTATCTTTTTCATAGTTCGTCATGTCCTTGTGATCGGACAGACAGCAAATCCCAGCGTCTCTCCCACATAATCCAGAATTGCGTTAACCGAAGCCTCCACCTCAGATACCGTTCCGGTAATGATCAGGCTGCCGCTGAAACGATCCACAAATCCAAGATCTATGCCGGATGACTTCACTGCAATATCTCCCATGATAATGGCCGTTTCCGACGGGCTGACCGTCAGAATACCAATGGCAGATTTAGCATAATCCACAGACGGATCCAAACCAAGTTTTTCATACATGATCCTGTCCGGATTGGCAATGATATGTGCCAGGGATATCTGTTTGCCAGGTACCAGCTCCTGCACGATTCTCTGTTTGATTTCAGGGCTCATATTGTCTGTATAACCCATAACACTTCCTCCTGCGGTATATCACCGCACCTTGCGGATCTTTTGCTTGTGTCAGCCGCCGATCCGGCATTCGAGATCTGAAACCATCTCGACTGCATCTTTCAGCATAAGCATATATTCCATCTCTGGCGGTACAATCTCTTCCATCTTATACACACGATCAAGGCCGATGTATTTGTCACTGCCCAGACGATGATATGGCAGGGGATGAATCCTGCTTACCCCCGGGAGCCTGTCGGCAAATACGGCAATATCCTGAATCTCCTTCCTGGTGTCATTAAAGGTCGGGATCACGGGAATCCGGATCACCAGATTAGTCATACCTGAAACAGCCACCTTTCTGGCGTTCTCCAGCATCAGGTCATTGCGAACACCGGTGAACGCTTTGTGTTTCTCCGGATCAGTATGCTTGATATCCATAAGATATGTATCCAGCCACGGAAGAATCATTTCCAGATTCTGATACGCGCAGCAACCCATGCTCTCCATTGCCGTGCCAATTCCTGACATTTTGGAAGCCTGCAAAAGATCTGCAGCGAACTGCGGCTGCATAGTAGCCTCCCCTCCGGATAAGGTAATACCGCCTCCGGATCTGCGGTAGTAAGATCTGTCTTTTTCTACCGTTTCCATCACTTCAGCCACTGTGACATCCTGACCAATGATCTTTGTCTCTCCTGCGACTCTCATTGTCTCAATATCCCGGGACTGAGATTCCGGATTGCAGCACCATTGGCAGCGCAGAGGGCATCCCTTCAGGAACACGATCGTCCGGATTCCCGGTCCATCGTGTACCGAGAAACGCTGGATATCAAATATTCGTCCTTTTGTATCCAGATAACTCATGACGCAGCCTCCGTGATTTTTTCTCGACAATAGTTTCACACAATATACTTTATGCTGATAAACATTATATCTTATACAATTGTCAAAGTCAACAATTACATCGTAACTTTCTGTTTTGTTTTTATTGTTTTATGTGGTTTTTGGTGTTGTTTTTCGGATGTCACGTTTTGTTTTTTGTTGTATTCATCTCAAACTATTGACTTTTTATACAGTTTGCCCCATACTGGAAGTAAGTTTTTGTGCAACTCTTTAACAGGAGATGATTTTATGTATTCTGCAGATATTCATACTCATTCCATAGCAAGCGGACATGCCACACAGGCCACCATCACAGATCTGGCAAAGGCAGCAAAAGCCCGGGGACTTTCACTTCTGGGAGTCTCGGATCACGCCCCTTCTACCATGTGTGCAGGCACGGCATCCTATTTCCGCAGTCTTTCTATGGCTCCGAAAAACCGCTGCGGGGTGGATCTTTTATATGGTATCGAATTAAATATTATGGACCGCACCGGACGGGTAGATATGGATTCCGTAACCTTATCCGGACTGGATTATGCTATCGCCAGCATGCATCGTCCCAACATCCGTCCAGGTACCCCGGACGAAAACACCGCTGCCTATATCGGCGCCATGAAAAATCCCTATGTATCTGTGATAGGTCACTGCGATGATGCCCATTACCCGGTAGATTACGAAGCCTTGACAGAAGCAGCCGTATCCTGCCATGTTCTTCTGGAAATCAACGACAGTTCCCTGTCTCCCGACGGGTACCGGGGCGACACACGGGACAACGTCCGTACACTCCTTACCCTGTGTAAGAAACTTGATCACCCGATCCTTCTATCCAGCGACAGCCACGGCACCGCACGTGTAGGAGATTTTTCCCACATCCTTCCCTTCCTGAAAGAATGTGATATCCCCGGCCGCCTGATCCTGAACCT
>CALZMS010000286.1 GCA_945788595.1 uncultured Lachnospiraceae bacterium | reverse complement strand
CCTTGGGCAAGGGCGATCATAGCGGCACTGCGGGCATGAAAAAAAAGCCCGAGGCAGATTGACCAGAGTGGCTGCGCGGCTGCCGATACCTATAGTAAATTGCAAAACAGGATATTGAAATGAGATAAATTCTCGAATATCTCGCGCGACAGTACCCATTCGATGCAGTTCCTGCTGGGGAATGAGTATGATACAGTAGCTGTCGGTAGAACACAGATGGCTCTGCAGAGACAGGCTGCGCAAACGATGTTCTATGGTCAGGCTGAGACGGTTTGATTGGGTCAGAGGTGAGACTGGCAAAGAATTCTGGTTGGCCAGATGGATATAGACCAGGCCGTAGGCCTGGTATACCGGATAACCGTATTCCTCCAGCTCAGACAGAAGCAGAGCACTGTCCTGGCGCTGATGGATCAGATCCAGCAGCGCATGGTCGATTTTCTCCCGGCGCTGACTGTCGGTAAACAGGCGGCCGTAATAGTCGTGGGTGAGAGCGCTGATAGCGGTTTCCCAGGGCATGGTAAACAGTGGGAAACCAGATGCGTTACATAGAGATAAAATCTCACTGGTAATGTGCTTGGGCTTTATGTATTTGCCGATATTCAGGATCAGACCGCAGGTTTTTTCATGGATCATACCTTTAATAAAGCTGTAGAGCCAGTTTGGATCTTCTTTGCAGAGGATGCCTGTGGTCAGAATCAGTTCGCCACCGTTTAAATAACCGGGACCAGCCAGGGATTCCGCAATGTATACCCATTGGACAGCATTTTGCAGACCGGAATCACCGGCGATGAGTTTCAGTCCGTAGAGATTTTTTGTTTCGAAGTACAGATCTTGCAGCAGTACAGACATAGATTCACCTCGTATGTGCCATTAGTTTTGTAAATACGTAGTATTTCTCTGATTATAAAGGGAATATGAGAAAAATACAAGAAATAAAGGAAGAGAAATGTGCTGATAGCACACTATTATAGAAAAGATGTGTGCCAATGGAATCTAGTATATTGTTTCATTTTGTGCGATACTCTATCCAGACAAAGACAAAGGGGTTTTTGGAAAACAGCCTCTTTGTCTTTTTTATATCGATAAATGGTCATGCGATGCATTTAGTGATCATGATCCGGTTCGCCAGTTGACGAACTCTCACAGCAATTACAGCAGCCTTTCTCAAATCGTACGGAGAAAGGGATGCAGATCAGGAGGATAAACACATGTTAAGAACAGATTTACCGAAAATCATTACAGAAACCGTACCGGGACCAAAAGCAGCAGCTATGATCGAGAGAAGAAAGGCTGCTACACCGACAGCGATTGGCTGTGCGTATCCGGTGGTTATTGAGAAAGGTGAAGGTGCCATGATCGAGGACGTGGACGGAAATAAGTTCCTGGACTGGGTCGGCGGTGTTGGCGTACTGAATATCGGCTATTCTCAGCCAGAGGTCGTGGAAGCTGTGAAAGCCCAGGCAGACAAATATTTCCATGGCATGTTCAATATCGTTACGCACGAAGGCTATGTAGCTCTTGCAGAAAAGCTGGCTTCCATCGCTCCCGTAAAAGGTGATAAGAAAAAAGTTTTCTTTGCCAACAGCGGCGCCGAGGCAGATGAGAATGCTGTCAAAGTGGCTAAGGCATTCACTAAGAGAAATAATATCATCGTTTTTTCCGGCGCTTTTCATGGCCGTACACTGCTGACAATGTCCATGACCTCCAAGAAAGCTTATGCCGTAGGCATGGGTCCCTTCCCGGATGGCATTTACAGAGCACAGTTCCCGTATTACTATCGTAATCCGGAAGGTATGCCGGCAGATAAAGCCTGCCAGTATTATCTGGATTCCATTTATGCCGTATTTGAGCAGTGTGCTCCGGCAGACACTATTGCAGCCATCGTAGTAGAGCCTCTTCAGGGCGAGGGTGGATTTATACCGACACCCATCGAGTGGATTAAAGCCGTCCGCCAGATCTGCGATGATAACGGCATCATGCTGGTAGCCGATGAGGTACAGTCCGGTTTCTGCCGTACAGGCCGTATGTTTGCTTCTGAGTACTGGAAAGAAGCCGGTGTGGAGCCGGATATCATTTCTACGGCAAAGTCTATTGCAGCCGGTGTGCCGCTGTCAGCAATCATCGCAAGAGAGGAAATCATGGAGGCTCCCGCAAAGGGCACCATCGGAGGTACCTACTGCGGTAATGCTCTTGCCTGTGCCGCAGCTTTAAAGACTATTGAGATTATGGAGAGAGATAATCTCGCAGAGCGTTCTCTGGAAATCGGGGAAAAAGTTACCGACAGATATAAAGAGTGGCAGGAGAAATATCCGGTGATCGGTGATATCCGTGGTCTGGGAGGCATGATTGGTCTGGAGCTGGTTAAAGATCAGGCCACAAAGGAACCGGCACCGAAGCTTACCACAGATCTGATCCAGGAATGTGCAAAGAACGGACTGATCATCGAGAACGCAGGTACTTACGGTAATGTTATCCGTTTCCTGGCTCCGCTGGTAATCACAGATGAGCAGCTGGAAGCAGGACTGCAGATCATGGAAGCAGCTCTTGTTAAATGCATGGGATGA
>CALZMS010000285.1 GCA_945788595.1 uncultured Lachnospiraceae bacterium | reverse complement strand
ACGAAGTATATTTGAAGAATGGACAACAACAGATGAAAGTAATCGGAATCACCGGCGGCGTAGGCTGCGGGAAAAGTATGGTGATGGATTTTCTGTCCGAAGAATACGGAGCCGAGATCCTGAAAGCAGACAGTGTGGGACATCTTCTGATGGAACCGGGAATGCCCTGTTATCTTAAGATGAAGGAGCATTTCGGAGACTGCATCCTGAACCCGAATGGAACTATCGACCGTTCCGCAGTGGCATCCATCATTTTTGCGGACGAGAAAGAACTGGCGTTTCAGAATGGTCTTATGCATCCCGCCATTCGAAACTATATCCTGCAGAAGATAGAAGAGACCAAAAACAGCGGAAAATCTTGTTTTTTTGTAGAAGCAGCGCTCTTTTTTGAAGATCATTATGATGATTTTTGTGATGAAGTATGGTATATTTATGCGGACGCAAAGGTGCGGCAGGATCGTCTGGCACAGAATAGAGGCTATTCGGCGCAGAAAATACAGGAGATCATGCAGCAGCAGATGACAGAAGATGAATATTTACGCCTGACTGATGTTACTGTGGATAACAGCGGCAGTCCGGAACAGACATACAGACAGATCAGAGAGAGGATACAGAAATTATGAAAATGTGCAGTATTGCTAGCGGAAGCAGCGGAAACTGTATTTTTGTCGGCACGGAGCAGGCGTCTTTTCTGGTGGATGCGGGAATCAGCGGTAAGCGGACGATCCAGGGGGTGGAATCTCTGGACCGCAGCATGGAGGAACTGGATGGCATTTTTGTGACCCATGAGCACAGCGATCACATCCGGGGACTGGGCGTTCTGGCGAGAAAGTATAAGATCCCCATCTATGCTACCAGAGGCACGATTGCCGAGATCGAACGGACGCAGCCCATCGGCAAGCTCCCGGAGGGCATCTTTCATGAGATCGAGCCGGATACAGACACGGTGATCAAAGATATGACGATCCATCCCTTCAGGATTTCCCATGACGCGGCACAGCCGGTAGGCTACCGTTTTGAAAACAATGGAAAAAAGGCGGCCATAGCCACGGATATGGGATATTACGATGATTATATTGTGGAGCAGCTTTCGGGGCTGGATACACTTTTGCTGGAATCCAATCATGATCTCAGAATGCTGGAGGTAGGGCGCTATCCCTATTATCTGAAACAGCGTATCGCTTCCAACCGCGGGCATCTGTCCAATGAGACGGCGGGACAGCTGCTGTGCCGGATTCTGCATGATCATATGGGACGGATCTTTCTGGGCCATTTAAGTCAGGAAAATAATTATGAGCGACTGGCTTTTGAGACGGTGTGCAGTGAGATCACCATGGGAGATAATCCTTATAAGGCAGCGGATTTTCATATTTCCGTGGCCCACAGAGATTTTGTATCGGAAGCAATTGATTTTTAATATACATAAAAACGCAAACAGGAGGAGACCAATGAAGAAAGCAATTATTACTGTAGTAGGAAAAGATACGGTAGGTATTATCGCAAAGGTATGTACATATCTGGCAGACAATCAGGTAAATATCCTGGATATTTCCCAGACGATCATTGACGGCTATTTTAACATGATGATGATCACAGATATCAGCGGCGCTACAAAAGACGTAGCAGAGATTTCCCAGAATCTGAAAGAGCTTGGCCAGGATATGGGACTGGTAATCCGCTGTCAGCTGGAAGATATTTTCACCAGCATGCACCGTATCTGATCGGAGGTAGCGTATGATTAACATTTTTGAGGTACATGAGACAAACAAAATGATCGACCAGGAGAACCTCGATGTACGTACCATTACCATGGGTATCAGCCTTCTGGACTGTGTCGATGCGGATATCGATGTAGTGTGTGATAAAGTGTACAAAAAGATCACTACTCTGGCAAAAGATCTGGTAAAGACGGGAGAGGATATTTCCGCGGAATACGGCATTCCGATCGTAAATAAACGAATTTCCATCACACCGGCAGCTCTGGTGGGCGGAGCGGCCTGCAAGACTACCGATGACTTTGTGAAATTGGCAAAGACACTGGATAAAGCAGCCAAGGAAGTGGGCGTGAATTTCCTGGGTGGATATTCCGCACTGGTTTCCAAGGGTATGACCAAGGCGGACGAGCTTCTTATCCGTTCTATTCCGGAGGCTCTGGCCTGCACGGAACGTGTCTGCAGCTCTGTCAATGTAGGTTCTACAAAGACCGGTATCAATATGGACGCTGTTCGTCTGATGGGTGAGATGGTCAAAGCCACGGCAGAGGCCACAAAGGAGCAGGATTCCCTGGGCTGCGCAAAACTGGTGGTATTCTGTAATGCTCCCGATGACAACCCGTTTATGGCGGGGGCATTCCACGGTGTGACCGAGGCAGACGCTATCATCAATGTAGGTGTCAGCGGCCCCGGCGTTGTGAAATATGCTCTGGAGCAGGTGCGCGGCGAGAATTTCGAGGTGCTGTGCGAGACAATCAAAAAGACTGCCTTCAAGATCACCCGTGTAGGTCAGCTGGTGGCACAGGAAGCTTCCCGTCGTCTGGGCGTGCCCTTTGGTATTATCGACCTGTCTCTGGCTCCCACACC
>CALZMS010000284.1 GCA_945788595.1 uncultured Lachnospiraceae bacterium | reverse complement strand
AATAACTGGAAATGGCGTATGGGTGCAGATGATCTGGATGAGAAACTGATCGCGCGTATCCGCAAGCTGACAGTCAATGCTTTCCGTCTTATTGAAGAGGAAGCGTTGGAAGAAGAGGACGAGTCCCCTGAGACTGAAGACGATGTAGAGGCAGTCAGCGATAGTGCCGTTGAGGCTGAAGACAAAGCAGAGGAAGCCAGCGACAGTGCTGTTGACGCAGAAGAAAAAGCGTAGACAAAATGATAGAGTATTATTATTGCAGATCGACCGGATAATATGTCCGATGCAATATAAGATACAAGTTGTACAATATAATAAGTGAAACAAGTACGAAGGTGTATAAAATCAAGAAAAAATGCGGTTTCCCGCTATTTTTCTGCTTGATTTATACACCTTTCTGTGTATAATAATACCATTAACTTGAGAAAAACAAGGAGGAGCGAAAATGAAGGACAGACCGGTAGTAGTGCAGGAGTTGGATAATATTGATTATCAGATCATAGACATGTTGCAGAAAAATGCCAGAATTTCGGCTAAGGAAATTTCAGAGAAAGTGTTTCTGTCTTCCACGGCAGTGGCAGCCAGAATTGACCGACTGGTACAGAGAGGGATTATTGACGGATTTACGGTGAAGCTGAGCGCCAAAGCTCTTGGGTATGCCATTCGTGCATTTATCAGTCTGGAACTGGAACCAAAGCAGAAGAATGAATTTTATCCATACATCAAAGAAGTTCCGAATGTGGTAGCCTGCCACTGCGTGACCGGAGATTTTGCCATGCTTCTGGAAGTAGTATTTAAGGATACTACGGAGCTTGATCAGTTTATCGGCGACCTTCAGCGCTTTGGACGTACAAGAACCATGATCTGTTTCTCCTCTCAGGTTGAACATCGTGAGATCTACGCTCAGCCGGAGGAAGAGCAGGAGTAAATATTTTTGCGCTAAAATCAAAGCAGTGGTATTTTCTGATGCGATTAGAAAATGAGAAGCAGAACTATATTTAATGGCCAGAATTAACAGATTTTTTTACAATATTATTGTTCTCATGCATTATAAAATTGCGACAATGAACAGATGGCAAGTTAGACGAATTTTGCCTACATACAAAAAGAAATACAGTAATCATCCTTCTGGAAAGAAGAAAGCTTTGCGGCGGCAGGTCCTTCCCACACATCAAAGGAATTCAGCGGCACCGTAAGCCCGCTGCCTGTCAGCTTGACCCAGGCTTCTTTTCTGGTCCAGAAGGTATAGAATAATTCAAGATCATCGGGGGCAGCCCTGAGCACATCAAGCTCATGGGGGGTCCCTATATTTTGTGTAAAACGCATGCGGTGGGGGCGTATTTTTTCGATATCAATGCCCACAGGCTGTTCGGCCAAAGCGATCAAAGCTGCATCTTTAGTATAGGAAAAGGAAAAATGTAAGCCGTTGTTCTGCATGAAAAAAGGTTTTCCGTGTTCTCCTTTGGCGAAATTCAGCTCCTCCGGATGTACATGCAAAAGGGATGCGGCCTCCTGTCTCAGCCTGGCGTGGGCATGAAGCTTAAGCTGGCGTCTTGTAGTATCGCGAAGCTTGTTCAGCTCAGCTTGTTCTTCCGAGGATAGCAGAAGATAGAGTTCGCTTTCTTTTTCTGTGGGAAGTTCGCATTGTTTTAGAAGGATGATCTGAGTATTCATGAAATTCTCCTTGATTAGTCGTGAATATGCATTGAATTTTTGAAAGTACTCAAACAGAGATAATGTTTTTATGATAGCAAAATAAACTGGGAAAGGCAAATGAATACTTAATCAGGTAAGATGGATGATCCAGGCAAAAGGAACTTCTACATGGGGAAGTAAGTATACCGAGCGATTCTGAAGAATATGAAAAATACTGATCGGCACAAATAAATGTAGAAAAATGCCATATAAGATTCAGGAAAAAGAGCAGGAATATAATTGACAAGACAGGATGATAAGCTTATAATGCAAATAATAATCATACAAAAACAGTAGGAATTTAGTGAATTAAAAACGCAAATTATCGGGAGGACAGCTATGAAAATATCAACAAGAGGACGTTACGCACTGCGCCTGATGATCGAACTGGCTCTGAACCAGGATGGTGATCCGGTGCGTATCAAGGATGTGGCAGTAAGACAGGATATTTCCGCAAAGTATCTGGAGCAGATTGTTTCTGTTCTTGTAAAGGCGCGGTTTGTTCGCAGTATCCGCGGACCTCAGGGCGGTTATCGGCTGACCAGAAAACCGGAGGAATACTGTGTGGGCGATATTATTCGGCTGATCGAAGGTGATATGGCGCCGGTAAGCTGCCTGGAAGATGAAGAAAACCGTTGCCCAAGGCAGGCAGGCTGTGTTACACTGCGTATCTGGAAGGAACTGGATGAAGCCATTCGCGGCGTACTGGATAAGTACACGCTGGCAGATCTGGTTCAGTGGCAGGAGGAACTGTCGCAGAATTATGTTATCTGATGATGTGAGCAGGCATGTTTCAGCAGATCTGGCATAAAGTTATATCATTTATGGGGAAGGGAAGAAAAATTGAACACTTTTATTAAACATTTTACGGGTAATCTGAATGC
>CALZMS010000283.1 GCA_945788595.1 uncultured Lachnospiraceae bacterium | reverse complement strand
TGTCCTACATGAAGGCTGTCAGCTGTCGGATCAAATCCAATGTAAAAAACTGCTTTGCCGTTGTTGACCAGATCGCGTACCACATCCTCGTCCGTTACCTGAGCGATGAGGCCTCTGGCCTGTAATTCTTCATAAATCTGCATCTTTTTCCTCCTTTTTCCCCTGCAGTGGGACAATTGCTTTGGAGCCGGTCTTTTTGCTGCAGATCAAAAACGATCCAATGAACCGTTTATTGATTTGCCTGACAATAAAAAAACCCGGTCCTTTTGCTGTCACCATATCACCAAATGGTCCGTGAACCATTTGTGATACTCACAAACTAAAGGACGGGCTGTTATATCCCGTGTTACCACCTTTATTCACAGGTTTCTCACGATCCCTGCCTCATAGAGTACATCCATACTCTGACCCGTATAACGGAGGTTCTTCCGTCGCAGCCTACTGATCACTGTTCGGTGCGAAGCTCGGGGAGGTATTCACCCTGCTGTGATCCTTGCGCCTCTCATCCACCGGCTGCTTTCTGTCGGACACGTGGCAGAACTACTTGTTCCCGTCGTTGCCTTTCGTTTCCTCATTATATAAAAAGGGGAGCTTTCGTGTCAAGACTTATGTAGGATCTGTATCCCGCAAAAACAATCACCGGATCATTTTTCATATGTCTGACAGCGAAAAGCCCCTTTTTCAATGTCGTTATTCTATTTTGTTTAATTCATAAACACGCATCTCGGCTTCAGCATACGCATGCTATTGACAACCGTTGCCGGAAGCTCCAGATGCAGTGCCACCTGACCTTTCTCCGTCTTGTATACAGCCACATAATACGGAACATTTTCTTTGCCGGATGTATAATCCTCTGTTTTGATATCCTTGGGATAATTATCCAGCGCTGCAGATCCCTTCGGAGCCAGGCACAAAAGCTGCTCACTGTCATAGGCTGCAATATTTTTTCTCTTGGTCTTATTGTAGATCACATCGATATCGATCTGGCCGCTGGTATAGGCATATTCAAACTCTCTGTGCACGCGGGTGGCAAAAATATAGCCGCCCACAAAAGCTGCGATACCCACAAGCAAAAGTGCCACATGGATCCACATGCCTCCGGCCAGAAAGATCACTCCGGCCACAAAAAGAAGTATCGACAAAAGGCGGCTTTTTCCATCGTCCTTTGCCGACACCAGGATTTCTTCGTACATTTCGTTCATTGTCCGTTCCCTCCACGTTTCATTAAATCTCCGGCTGCTGTATATGCGCCGGTTCCTGATAAGATATTCTACCTTTTTTGTTTCTGTATTGCAAGGAAAGTGCCTGCTTTGATTCTAAAATCTTTATAACTTTTCCTTCTGCTTTTCTTTTTTAACAAATGTACTGTTTATTCCTGCCCAAATAGTGTCATAATCTTTCAGGCCTCTTTTTTATTTCATAATTTCAAAAAATAATACTTGCTTTTTTATTTTTCTGTGTTATATTGGTTATAGAACAAACGCAGGCAATGCAAGTCTGCCCGAAAAGGAGGCGATCCTATGAATATAAGCAAATTTACGCAGAAATCCCTGCAGGCTGTACAGGAGCTGGAAAAGACAGCTTACGACTTCGGCAACCAGGAGATCGAGCAGGAGCATCTGCTTTACAACCTTATCCATCAGGAAGATTCTCTGATCCTTAAGCTGATCGAGAAGATGGACATCAATACGGAACATTTCACAGACCGTCTGGACCAGGCATTAAATGCCCGGGTAAAGGTTTCCGGCGGCCAGCAGTATATCGGTAAATATCTGAACGAGGCGCTGATCAATGCCGAGGAAGAAGCAAAGACCATGGGTGACGAATACGTCTCTGTGGAGCACCTGTTTCTGTCCATGCTGAAACACCCGAGTCCGTCCATGGCAAAGCTCTGGAAGGAATATGGCATCGACCGGGAGCGTTTTCTAAAGGCCTTAAGTACCGTCCGGGGCAACCAGCGGGTGACCACGGATAATCCGGAGGTTACTTACGATACCCTGAACAAATACGGCGAAGATCTTGTAGAAAAGGCCCGGGCCCAGAAGCTCGATCCCGTCATCGGCCGTGATGCCGAGATCCGCAATATTATCCAGATCCTTTCCCGCAAGAGAAAAAATAATCCGGTGCTGATCGGTGAACCCGGTGTCGGCAAGACTGCCGCTGTGGAAGGCCTGGCCCAGCGTATCGTCCGGGGCGATGTACCGGAAGCGCTGAAGGACAAAAAAGTCTTCTCGCTGGACATGGGTGCTCTCGTAGCCGGTGCCAAATACCGCGGCGAGTTTGAAGAGCGTCTCAAAGCCGTCCTGGAAGAGGTCAAAAAGAGCGATGGACAGATCATACTCTTTATCGATGAGCTGCACCTGATCGTAGGTGCCGGTAAAACAGACGGTGCCATGGACGCCGGCAATATGCTAAAGCCCATGCTGGCCAGAGGCGAGCTGCACTGTATCGGTGCCACCACACTGGACGAATACCGTCAGTATATTGAAAAGGACGCTGCTCTGGAACGTCGTTTCCAGCCGGTAATGATCGATGAGCCCACCGTGGAGGATACAATTTCTATTCTCCGTGGCCTGAAGGACCGCT
>CALZMS010000282.1 GCA_945788595.1 uncultured Lachnospiraceae bacterium | reverse complement strand
CACCAGTCGGCAGAGCCGTAAGATTTTTACCGGCCGCACATCAAAACGGGCTGAAAGCCGCTCTCCATGGCGGGGGGATCAGGAAACTGTCCGCTTTGACGGGAGCGGGAGACTGGGAGATTACTTGCGTAAGTTCGGCCTTTTCTATCCGTGATGTTTTACTCCCGTTGGCCGCCTCGGGCTTCGTCCTTATTTCGCCTTCGGTCTCTTCCAAACTGCTGATAGTGGCGATGTTTGGCACTATACATCTCCGCATCCATAGCGGAGAGAAAATTCTCAATGCTGTCGGAGGCATTGAATTTGCTGTATCCCATAGCCAAGGAGAGAGTATACGGTTCCTCCAACGACTGATTGAAGTTTTCCGTAGCCTGTTCCACATTCTCCAGAAGCTTTTTGACGGATGCTTCATCTTCTGTTTGGAGCAAGATGATAAACTCATCGCCGGCATATCTGGCGGCGATGCCGTTCTCAGGTGTGGATTCAGAGAGAATCTGCCCTATCCTCCGGATCGCGCGATCTCCAGCTGAATGTCCGCAGACATCATTGATTCGCTTAAAGTCGTTTACATCGACCATGACGCCGTAAATATGTATTTTTGAATCGCTTTTGAATTGGCCGAGCATATAGTCCAGATACCGCCGGTTATAAAGACCCGACAGGGAATCCACAAAAATATCCAGAGATTGTGTCTGGATGTATACGAACAGCATCGCAATGGCCACCGATGCCCAGCCAAGTGTGATGCCATACATGGAGCCCTGTATGATTGTCCCGACCATACAGGGGACCACGAAATAATACACCGGGAAAAACTTGATATACAGGCTGTTTTTCTTCGCCTGCCGGGCAATATACAGACTGTAAATAAAATAAAAGAATAAAATCAGATACGGGGCGATAACCATGCTGCCCCTTTTATATACATTGTCTTTTGAAATGGTGAACACAATGCCGCAGCCGGTTATGTTTATGAGATTCATCACAATATCCAGCAGCAGAGGAAGCACCAGCCATTTTGCCTTTTCGCGGATTCTCCGCGTACTGTTGAAAATGCGGAAATCAACGAAGAGGCACCACAAAAAGCCTACGCCGCAGGTGCCGATAAAGCAGAGACTGTTCAGGAGGTAAGACAATGTCCGGCAGCCCGGGAACATCTTGCCATCCAGTATGAAGGTCAGCGTTTCCACCAGACACCCGGCAATCGCGGTCCAGGTCATCGTGTCGAATAACCAGTCGCTGATGAAACGCTTTTCTGTTTTTTTGATCCTCGTCAGATGAAGAAAGACCATCAGGCAAATCCCGATGCCGTTGACGATGAAGATCTCCGACATATTAGGCATATTCAAACTGTGTGCCTCCTAATATTTTTCCGCCTATGATGATCCTTTTAGCGAGCCGTGTCTTCGCGGGAGCAGGTGCCCACGATCATCCCGATTCCGGACTGCCACTTGAAACAGCCACATGGAAGTAGTGGGGCTGGCCACCGTCTGGGCAGACCTGCTCAGCCGATAAAACTGCAGGTAGCTTCGTAATAACTTTGTTTTTTGCATAATTATACCAGAAAAATGTTAATTTTCAAGTATCTGAAATTAGCGTTTAACAGAGCTCTATTATGGCGCTGGCACTTGTTACATGAGATTACCGATGCTTTCATAAATCGTTCAAGGGGAGGATTATCACTTTAACCGGGCTCCTAAATCGAAAACGGTATACTGCAATCTCTGCTCTTCAAGCCGGATGCATGCATCATTGAACTGTGCCGCCCAAATGGTATTCACCGCAGTATCCGCAACCGCATAAATTATAGTACCAGCTATGGAAAGGAGCAGATATCATGGAATTTCATCATCCAACGGAATGTGGCTGCGAAACCGATCACGGTCCCAAACCGTATGCTGCGAATATCATGCACACAGCACGGCAGAATCATAATTTCCGTACAGCGTTTTGGAGTGGGTGCCATTTGCAGATGACGCTGATGTGTATTCCCGTCTGCGGTGACATCGGCGTGGAAATGCATTCGGATACAGATCAGTTCATTCGTGTGGAGGAAGGACAAGCAATTGTCCGGATGGGAACCTGCAAAGATAAGTTGGATTTTCACTACCGGCTTGGTGTGGGAGATGCCGTCTTTGTGCCAAGCGGTACATGGCACAATGTTTCGAACACAGGGAACTGTCCACTGAAACTCTCATCGCTCTATGCGCCGCCAAAGCATCCCAGAGGGACGATCCATCACACAAAAGCAGATGCGGAGGAAGAATGTTGATCAGAGGCGCCGTTTTGCTCAAATCGAGCATTACACCGCCCGGATGAAACGCTGGGTAGCGTTTTGGTAACATCTGTATTTCAAGTGAAGCGTACCGACGCATTCTTCGAAAGTAAATTTTTGTAAAAGCGTGGGCGAAGATTAAAGAATTTCAAAGATTGGTTTCGCTATACCACACGGGAGCACGGCGGGTTCGACTTGAGAGGAAGAGCGGCGTGAGAGCAAGATAAGTTTTTCATGCAAAGCAAAAAAAGTCGTCGCAAGCGTTACAAGCTTGCGACGACTTGGTCCGAGTGGCGGGAGTCGAACCCACGGCCTCATGGACCCG
>CALZMS010000281.1 GCA_945788595.1 uncultured Lachnospiraceae bacterium | reverse complement strand
CCCTCATGAGTACCGTCAAACACATCCAGTTCAATGGTCAGTCCATCCGGCAGCGGCAGCAGATAGCGGGTCTTAGACAACACAATGCCGTCAGCTTTTTCTTTCAGATGTTCATAGGCCTCTTTCGTCAGCGGCAGATTATATTCCTCCCGTGCCATCATACCGGCTGATTTGTAAGTCAGAATATAGTTATCATCCTGTCTGCGGATACGAACCACAGGCTCTGTGCACAAATATGCCTGTTCGATGCGGCGATGTGGATAACCTTCAAGAGCTTTCGGCAGAACCGGAATCAGAAATTTACGCTCGATTTCCATAAATAAATATACCTCTTTTAATAGTAGATTTTGGTTTCAGTATGACGAATAGAGCCGAAAAATACAACCCCCAAATTTGGCAAAAACATATGCCGTAAAGACAGTTGCCGAAAAGAAAAAGAACGTGTATAGTGATGGTAGAAATAAGCAAACATCAAAGAAGACGGAGGTAGAACATGAACAAAGCATATGTATTTCTGGCAGATGGCTTCGAAGAAATTGAAGGCCTGACGGTAGTGGATATCTTAAGAAGAGCAGGTGTGGAAGTCTGCACCACATCCATCATGGGAAAAGAAGCCATTACCGGTGCGCACAATATAGAAGTCAAAGCAGACACCCTGTTTGAAAAGTGCGAATTTTCTGATGGTGATCTGTTCGTTTTGCCGGGAGGTATGCCGGGTACAAAATATCTTGGAGAGTATGAACCGTTGTGCAGACTTCTGGAAGATAAAAATTCTCAGGGCGCATACCTGGCCGCCATCTGTGCAGCTCCCAGCGTACTGGGAGATCTGGGACTTTTGAAAGGAAAAAAGGCAATTTGTTATCCCGGATTTGAAGATAGATTGACAGGAGCAGAGGTGACCTTTGAAAAAGTTGTGACAGACGGAAATATCACCACCAGTATGGGCATGGGTACAGCTATAGTATTTGCACTGCGGCTTGTGGAGCTCCTTTGCGGTACAGATAAGGCCCGGGAGATCAGAAAAGGCATTCGCTATGGCCATTTGTCAGAATTGTAAAGAGTAATAAATTACGATATTCCAGAAAAGATCCAGTGGTTCTTTTCTGGCGTTTACAAGACGATTTGGAAGACAGATATTTTATGCAAAACACCATAAAATATCTGTCTTTTTTATGGAAAATGTATTGTTTTCTGCATACGAAAACAAATGAAAATAGGAAGGAACACAATGGCTGTTTTCATATTGGCAGACTATATGAGAAAAGCGAAGTTGTCAGGTATAATACAGACAACAAATACAGTTTAAACTGTAAAAAAAGAAGGGGGCGCTGCTATGAAAATGACAGAACGAGAGTGTAACTTATTGGCTTTCAGACATCAGGATACTCCCTGGGTGCCGTCGACCACAACGGGGCAGGATACCTGTATCCCCACGGTGCTGGAGGAAGGAGCCCGTGGTTATGGGATTACCACAGACTGGTTTGGTGTGAAATATCTGTACAGAAAAGATCAGCCGGGCCCTATGCCGGTGGAAGGAGAGCCAAAGATCACCGATATTGAGGACTGGAAAAATCAGGTAACCATGCCTGAACTGGACAAATATGACTGGGAAGGCTGTGCAGCCAGAGATACGGCTAAATGGGACAGAGAGAACAAGATGTCAAACGTGATCCTGGTCAATGGCTGCTTTGAGAGTCTGCATATGTTCTGCGGTTTCGAGGACGCACTTTGCTATATTATTACCGATCCGGAGGCTGCGTCAGATTTTATGGGTTGGATTGCCGACTATAAGATTGCGGTCATTGAACGGATCGCCAAATACTACAAACCGGATATGATCCAGTTCCATGACGATTATTCCAATAATGACAGCCTGTTTATGCCGATTCCTGCCTGGAAACAGCTGATCCAGCCCCACCTGAAACGGGTGATCGATGCCGTTCATGGCCTTGGTATGATATATCAGCATCATTCCTGCGGTAAGATCCATGATCTGATTCCGGAATTGATCGATACAGGTATAGATGCTCTAAATCCCATTCAGATCCAGAATAATCCTCTGGAGATCAAACAGAAATACGGAGACCGTCTGACGGTATGCGGCGGATTTGACAATCAGGGTGTTCTGGATCATCCTGATTCCACTCCGGAGCAGATCAGAGATTCCATTAATAAGACCCTGCACACTATGGCACCGGGCGGAAAATGGGTGGCATTATGCGGTTTCTTAGACCAGTGGGCAGAACGACGCCAGATCTGGCTGGACTGCCTGGACG
Organism: uncultured Lachnospiraceae bacterium; assembly: GCA_945788595.1. Classification (GTDB taxonomy): domain Bacteria; phylum Bacillota; class Clostridia; order Lachnospirales; family Lachnospiraceae; genus UBA11957. The sequence goes on along the minus strand of CALZMS010000281.1, from coordinate 322 downwards.
AATACAATCGTCCCCTGATGGAAAAAGCGGGAGTACCTTTTGTAAAACACACAGCCACCGCAGGCAATGTATACAACCTGGCCGAGAATGCAAAAAAATAAACAGAAACACAAAATATATCAACCGACAGTTTCTGAAAATACCGCCAAAACGTAAATGGGGCTGCTGCAATCCGGCGGCCTCTTTGTATGTGAAAAGGGCAGTGTATGTGTAAATACCGCGTGACTTTAGCGAGCACGACTCCAAGACATTAGGCTTGGAGCGAGCGCAGCAGGAGCACGGGAGTTACACATACACTGCCCTTTTCACATACAAAGAGGCC
>CALZMS010000280.1 GCA_945788595.1 uncultured Lachnospiraceae bacterium | reverse complement strand
GGTGCTGGTGAACTGGTTTCCATGCTGATCGAGACAGAGCTGGGACTTGGCGACCGCCATATGGCGGAGCAGATCAAAAAGTATCCGCTGGCAAAGGTGGAGAGCCTTTTCCATATGCGTATGGAGAACGGTCAGATGACTTTTGTGAACGATTCCATTGATCCCCGGTTTTACGGCAGGGTAGTGCTTCTGACAGAGAGTGGATTGATTCGTATGGAACAGGACATCCCCATGGAAAAGATCGTTCAGGTGCGCCGCGAAGCCAAGAGAAAAGTGTTTGTGACAAATGCGTTTCGCGCACTCAAAAAAGTGGCTCCGGGACACGATTTGAAAAATATATCCAATGTAGTACTGGTAGGCGGTTCCGCCCAGGATTTCGAGATTCCGGAGATGCTGATGGAAGAATTTACCGATTTCCGCATCGTCTGCGGACGGGGCAATATTCGTGGTGTTGAAGGTCCGCGAAATGCTGTGGCTACCGGACTGGTACTGTCATATTTAGGAGAAAAACGATGATCATCAAGAAACCTTCTATATTAATCTATACTTTTCATCCGGATAAAGAGATCCTGCGGGAAATCTGTGCCGGTGTGGAAGAAGAAGGGGTATTTTATGAGATCAGCGAGCAGACGGTGAGTGATGTGGATGAATTGTGCTGGCTTGCAGCCAACGATTCCATGCTGGGATCCGGTATTGGTGTCAGTGAATCCAGAGCAGCTCTCCAGATGAGAGGTGTTTTAAAAGGACACAGCCTGGAAGTTTATGACAGACCGGATAAGAAAGCGTGCCGAAAGCTTGGGGCCAACAGTGCCCGGGCTATCAAAAAGCAGCCATTTAAGTAATGGATGATTTGCGTTGCCGTGCATATAAAAAATGATTCGATTAATCAATTTTAGGCTAAAAAGTATTCTTAACATAACCTTGAGAACGGGGAAATGAGTATGAGTATTTATACCAAAAAAGGAGACAGCGGAAAGACTTCTCTGATGAATGGTATCAGCATCTCCAAATCCGATGACCGGATCGAACTGCTGGGAACCATCGATGAACTGAACAGCGCCATTGGATTGGCAAAGGTTCTGGCAGATGATGCCGGAAAGGAAAAGTTATCTCTGGTGCAGAGAGAACTGATGCAGATCATGGCGGGAATAGCTGATCCGGGAAAGCGGGACTACCGTATCAGTGAAGCACAGATACAGAATCTGGAACAGCAGATCGACTATATGGAAGCATCCTTCCCAAGAGCAAAAGAGTTTGTTCTGTATGGCGGCTGTGAACTGTCAGCTAGACTGGATATGGCCAGAGCCATAGCCAGACGGGCAGAACGCCGGTTCCAGAAGGTATCGCAGTTTTATGGCGTGGATCCGAAGGCGTTGCAGTATGTAAATCGTTTGTCTGATTATCTGTACGTGATGGCCCGATACGCGGATTATCTGGCTTCCAGTAACCGTGAAGAAGGACTGCGTCAGGATGTTATCCGCAGTGTAATGAAAAACATATAAATATAATGAAACAGCAAGGAGGCGGTTTTTATGAAAAAACGCGTAATAACCATCAGCCGTCAGCACGGCAGCGGCGGAAGAGCTATCGGACATCTGATCGAGGATAAGCTGGGGATCAAGTGCTATGATCAGCAGCTTATCGAGATGATCGCAAAGGAGAGCGGCTTTGCGGCTGATTTTATTGAGGAGAACGGTGAGAAGGTGACGAACAGCCTGCTGTTTAATATCGCGACGAGCCTGACTTTTGCCTACAATACGTTTTCAAAAGAGAGAATGTCTCTGCAGGATCAGCTGTTTGTAGCCCAGGGGCGGGTTATTAAAGACCTTGCGGAGAAGGAACCCTGTATTATTGTAGGAAGCTGTGCGGACTATTTCCTGGCAGAGAGAGACGATGTGCTCAATGTATTTATCCATGCCAATATGGATTTCCGTAAGAAAATAGCCATTGACAGATATGGTTACGATGAGAAGGATGTGCAGAATATCCTGTCCAAAAAGGACAGAGAGAGAGCCAGCCATTATCGCTACTATACAGAACAGGAATGGGCCAGCGCACCGAATTATCACGTATGTCTGGACAGCAGTGTGTATGGTCTGGAGAAATGCGCGGAGATTATTGCGGATCTTTATAAAATTGATTAAGACTTAAAACTGATTAAGACTTAGATATGGCTGTAAGATTTTGTGGAAATGCAGAATCTTACAGCTTTTTTATTGCATATTTGAAGTGTAATTGGTGTTTCCAAAAGTGAAGCAGCCTTTAAAAAGGCATGGAAAATATTTGAAATTCTGGAAATCAGTTGATTTTACGGGAAAAATAGGGTATTTTAACTGTGTATCTGTAAAGAGAGGGATAAATAAGGGGGAGAATATGAAAAAGAAAATAACCGCTTTTGTGCTTATGCTTGTACTTCTTCTCAGTACTTTAGTTCCGACGGCAGCTCCGGTGGAGGCAGCTGATGGAACGCATACATACATACCGCAGAAAGCTGTGGATTATGCGGATAAGTACTGGAGCGATTACAATGATTTTTATCCGAATTACAACAGTATCGGCGGAGATTGTGCCAATTTTGTTTCGCAGTGTCTGCAGGCCGGCGGATTAC
>CALZMS010000279.1 GCA_945788595.1 uncultured Lachnospiraceae bacterium | reverse complement strand
ACAGCATAACATTGGGAGATCACCGCCATACCACTGGCCCAAAGCATCTCGTTGACCATCAATGGAGTTCCTTTTTTTACTACATCTTTTAAAATATGTCCCGGAATGCCAAATCCGCGATAAGCCCCCTTCAGGTATTGATTTTTCTCCAGATGAGTATGCGCCCAGATCACCACAATAAAACATTCCATAAATCTGGCGATCACCGTAGCGATAGCCGCGCCCTGTACTCCCATCGCAGGGATACCCGCAAATCCAAAAATGAAAACATAATCCAGCACCAGATTCACAAATACTGCTGCCGCACTGGCCACCATGGGAACAAACGTCTGTCCTGTCTCACGGATCGTATTCACATAGGTCTGTCCCACCGCAAAAGGCAGCAGCCCAAGCATCATAATGGCCAGATACTCTTTTCCGTATCGAAGCGCTAGCATGATATCCCCCACACTGCCGCTGTCACTCAGATACAGAGAAATCAGCTGTGTATCCATAAAACCAAATAAAAGCAGGGCAATTGCTGTAATGATCAGGCAGGCATACATTTTGAAGCGAAACGTATACTTCTGCCCTTCATAATCCCCCTTGCCGTAAAACTGTGTACCAAAAATACCGGCTCCGGAAACGCCGCCGAAAATACAGATATTAAACACAAACATCAGCTGGTTGACGATGGCAACACCTGACATCTGCTCCGTTCCGATCTGTCCCACCATGATGTTATCCAGAAAACTAACAAAGCTAGTGATGGCATTCTGGATGATCATGGGCACAGCCAGAAATAAAACGTACCGGTAAAACTCCCGGTCACCGATGAAATTTTCCTTGAACTTCTGCCACATACATTTACCCTCTCTTACTGTCTTGTTTTTGCAAATTTCACAAAAAAAGTCCCGCAACCAGTTCCACTACAAACACCACTCCGCAGCACATCACCGCCACCTTAAACAGGCTGGCGCCGTACCATGCGGCAGCTATGCCGAGCACCAGAGCCAGGATTCCTGCCAGCGGCACCTGCGTAGCTTCAATGATTGCCGGAAAGGTCATAACCGCCAGGGTCACATAGGGCAGATAAAAAAGAAACGACTGAATAAACTGATTCTCGATTTTTCCACGGATCAGTGTCAGAGGCAGTACACGGATCAGCGCAGAGGTAACCGCTGCTACCAGAATGTAGATATATATATTATGACTCATGATTTACCGCCTCCTTTACCGGGAATAAGATCGCTCCCGCTGCTGAAATGACAACTGTCAGAAGGATCGTACGCATACTGCCGGAGATTTTCGCCAACAGTGAAATATGTGATGCCAGAAAACTGCAGATAAAACTAACGGCAATCAAACCGGCCACCACCTTATTCTCTTTAGCCGGAGGAATAATGATAGCAAGGAACATTCCGTACAATGCCACGCTCAGCGCGCTGACCACCGACACCGGCAATATATTTCCCGCCACGACACCTATGGCCGTTCCCATGGCCCAGGCGGGAATAGCCACCAGCATAGCACCGTAATGATACCAGGGATCCACGGCTCCCTTTCTGGCAATGGACGCACCGAAGATCTCATCCGTGATACCAAAGCCCACCAGAATGCGATGGATCAGCCCTGTTTTTGGATTAAAGCGCTGGCTAAGCGCACAGCTCATCAGCAGGTATCTGGCATTCGTCACCAGGATGATCAGCGCCATCTCTATATAAGGCGCGCCCGCCTGAATCACCGTAAATTCGGCATATTCTCCGGCGGAAGCATGGTTTAATACACTGGAAATAAAGCCCTGCAGCGCATTCAGGCCCGCCTTTCTTGCCGTGATTCCCAGGGAAAAGGCCACCGCAAAGTAGCCCAGAGCTATGGGCACACCGTCCCGCATGCCCTCATAAAAGCCGATATTCTGTATTTTCTTCGTTTTCTTCATCTTTTCTTTTGTCATATAATACTCCGTTTAAAAGCGGTTCTGAGGACCACTTTTTTTATTCATGGCAACACAAAAAGTCAGCACAGAAGGCTGACGATATCTTTTGTACCCCATTGTACAGCATTGTCTAGTGTAGCAAATTTTTTCTAAAAAAACAACAAGGAAATCCGTCTTTCAAACAGAACGATTCACTTTCTAAACAATCTTCTCAATCATTATCTGATGTGCCATATTTCATTTCAAAGGGTCGGAATTCGATCAGTAATTTTCCAAAAAGCAGATCCGGTTTCTGTTCCATACACTTTCCGTATTCAGGAGCCGCAGATAATGATTGGCTTCCCGAAGAACATGATCTGCCAGAAGAGGAATGATCAGTGACCGTATATCGCATTCCGTAATACCCTTTACTCCGGCCTTCTTAAATGCCTGATATTTCTTCGTAAGTTCTCTCGAACTTTCCGTCATTTCAACATAGGAATATCTGCACTGTTGATTTGCTCTTTCGTTCACATCATCATGAACAAATCTGCACTCCTGATTCTCTTTTTCTGCCACGCTATCACAGCTGTATCTGTTCTGCTTTTTCGATTCTTCCAGCAGCTGACAATATGCGTCGACAAAACCATCGGCAGTTTCCATCAGTGTACATTCCGTAGGATCCAGAAGTCCCCGGATAAATTCAGCATGCTCCATCATGATCTGA
>CALZMS010000278.1 GCA_945788595.1 uncultured Lachnospiraceae bacterium | reverse complement strand
CTGCACGTTCGTATGCCCAGACACGTAGAGAACGGACAGGCAGTAGCTGAATTCCTGGAAACCCATGAGAAGGTAGAGTATGTAAATTATCCTACACTTCCTTCAAATAAATATTATGAGCGGGCGAAGAAGTATCTGCCCAACGGCGGCTGCGGCGTTGTTTCCTTCGAGGTGAAAGGCGGCAGACCAGCAGCAGAGAAATTTATGAAAAATCTGAAACTGGCAGCCATAGAGACTCATGTAGCAGATGCCCGTACCTGCTGTCTGAATCCGGCCACCTCCACCCATCGCCAGATGAACGATGAGCAGCTGAAAGCAGCCGGTGTTCCTGCCGGACTGATTCGTATTTCCTGCGGTCTGGAGGACAAAAAGGACCTGATTGCGGATCTTGCCCAGGCTCTGGATGCCATTTGATAAAGAAAAAAGCGATATTTTCTTTATTTCTTTGACAGACAGCTAGAATTTTTTAAATACTTGTGTTAGTATTACCGCGTAGTTTAAAAATATCATATTTCAAATGAGGAGAGGAAAATGGAGAAAATTTTCAAACTCAAAGAAAATGGTACGACTGTCCGCACAGAGATCCTGGCCGGTCTGACCACTTTCATGACGATGGCTTACATCATCGCTCTGAACCCGAACCTTCTGACTGGCTTTGGCGCCGAGGGCGGCCCTGAGCTGTGGAATGCCGTATTTATGGCTACCTGTCTTGCTTCTGCAGTTGGTACCATCGTGATGGCTTTCCTGGCCAACAAACCCTTTGCCATGGCTCCCGGTATGGGCCTGAACAGCTTCTTTGCTGTTGTTGTCGCCAACATCGTATCCATCACCGGTATGAGCTATGTGGCTTCCTTCCAGGCAGCACTTTGCATCATCCTGATCGAGGGTATTGTATTCCTGATTCTGTCCGTATTAAATGTACGTGAGAAGATCGTGAATGCGATTCCGTTGGGTGTGCGTCTTGGTATCGCTCCGGCCATTGGTCTGATGCTGTTAAATATCGGCCTTGGCTCTAACGCCGGTGTTTATTCTGAGACCGGCGGCCCGTTCTATGTAATGCGCGATTTCTTCGGCGCACTGACACCGAGTATGGCGCAGGGCAGCATGGGCAGCGGTTACACGCAGATGGTACTGTCCGTTGTGACTATGTTTGTCGGACTGTTTGTGATCGTCATCCTGGCACAGAAGGGTGTTCATGCCGCTGTACTTCTGGGTATGCTGGCTTCCTGTATCATCTACTGGGCAGGAGAAGCTATTTTCATGGGAACAAATCCGTTTGCGTCCCTGGCTACAGCTTCCTTTATTCCGCCGGTGGGAGATATGGTGTCCACCACACTGTTTAAGTTTAATTTCAGCGGTTTCTTTGAGATCGGCTGGTTTACAGCCATCACGCTGGTCATTACCTTCTGTATCATCGACATGTTCGATACCATTGGTACACTGGTAGGTACAGCTTCCCGTGCTGGTATGGTAGATGACGAGGGCAATATGCCCCAGATGAAAGAGGCTCTCTTAAGCGATGCTGTCGGTACAGTGACAGGTGCCCTGACCGGTACTTCCACCGTTACCACTTTTGTTGAGTCTGCTTCCGGTGTGGCTGCAGGCGGACGTACAGGTCTGACAGCACTGACCACAGCCGTTCTTTTCCTGGCATGTACCTTTATTGCTCCGATCGCTGCCATCATTCCGGCTCCGGCTACATCCGCTGCCCTGATCTATGTTGGTATCCTGATGCTGAGCGGTCTGAAAAAGATTGACTTTGAGGATATGAGCCAGCTGGTTCCGGTAGCTCTGATGCTGATTGCCATGCCGATCTCCAGCTCCATCGGACACGGTATTGGTCTTGGAATGATCTCTTACACAGTGATCAAGGTATTTAACGGTAAGGCAAAAGAGGTTTCCGTGCTGACTTATATTATTGCAGCACTGTTCCTGATCAAATTCTTCCTGGTTGTTTAATATGATCAGTACTTTATCTGCCTGCGCATGCGCAGGCAGATTTTTTTTGGAAAAAATAATTTTCTGAAAACCATGAATGATTGTACAGAAGAGAATTAAGGGAACAGAAGTCAAAAACCATAGTTTTGGGAGATGATAAAATCCTGAAATAAAAAAAGGAAAAGCTTTTTTTTTGCGAAATAATAAAATAGAGAAATGCTTTCAGGAGGCGAAAAATGACGATTCGGGAGCTGTTAGAACAGAGAGAAAAGCAAGTGCTCAGTCCATACGCTTCTTTCAGCTGTGAATCTCAGGGAAGAGACAGACCTGAGCCGCAGTGTGAGATGCGAACTGATTATCAGCGTGACAGGGATCGTATTCTGCATTCCAAGGCATTTCGAAGAATGAATGATAAGACACAGGTATTTCTGGCTGCGCAGGGAGATCATTACCGGACGAGGCTTACCCATACACTGGAGGTGTCACAGATCGCCAGAACCATTGCCAAGGCTCTGCGGCTGAATGAAGATCTGACGGAAGCCATTGCCCTGGGTCATGATCTGGGGCATACACCCTTTGGTCATTCCGGAGAGAGAGCTTTAAACAGATGCTGCCCCAATGGTTTTCATCACAGTGAGCAGAGTGTCCGCGTTGTGGAAAAACTGGAAAAAAACGGTCGCGGACTG
>CALZMS010000277.1 GCA_945788595.1 uncultured Lachnospiraceae bacterium | reverse complement strand
CAGAGCCTTGATACCCAGCTCGAAACGGATCTGGTCGTTACCCTTACCGGTAGCACCGTGGCAGATGGCAGTAGCGCCTTCTTTTCTGGCAATCTCTACCAGCTTTTTGGCGATACCCGGACGAGCCATGGATGTACCCAGCAGGTATTTATTCTCGTATACAGCGCCTGCCTGTACGCAGGGTACGATGTAATCGTCACAGAACTCATCAACGATATCTTCGATATATAGTTTGGAAGCTCCGCAGGAAATGGCTCTTTCTTCCAGGCCGTCAAGCTCCTCGCCCTGGCCGCAGTCGATACAGCAGCAGATAACTTCGTAATCGTAATTCTCCTTCAGCCACGGGATAATAGCGGTGGTGTCCAGTCCGCCGGAATAGGCTAAAATAACTTTTTCTTTCATAATATATCCTCCTTAAGTTTAGTAAAACCTGTCTTTTTCATTTGCTGGTCATTACTATACAACAAGACTTTGGTAAAATCAACCCCCAAATTAATAAAAATTCATATTATGTGCATAAAAACCCGTACAATATGCATAATTATGCAAAATATTCGAATAAAATTGCAATTTATGCTTTACTTCGGGAAAAAACTGATATATGATAACGATGTTCTTTTTATAATATGAATATTTACCGCTGAAAACGCGGGATAGAGTAAAGAATTGAGGAGAGATACATTATGGTAAAAGCAGGAATTATCGGTTCCACAGGCTATGCCGGTTCTGAGCTGGTGCGCCTTCTGATGGGCCATAAGGATGTGGAGATCGTCTGGTACGGCTCCCGCAGTTATATTGATAAGAAATATGCCGAAGTCTACAGAAATATGTTTGAGATCGTGGATGCGGTCTGCATGGATGATAATATGGAGGAACTGGCGGATCAGGTGGATGTGATTTTTACCGCTACCCCTCAGGGCCTGTGTGCGTCTTTGGTAAACGAGGAGGTCCTTTCCAAAGTAAAGATCATCGATCTGAGCGCGGATTTCCGTCTGAAGGATGTAAAGGTTTACGAAGAGTGGTACAAGCTGGAGCATAAAGCTCCCCAGTATCTGGATGAGGCTGTATACGGTCTGTGCGAGGTAAACCGCGAGGCTGTGAAAAAAGCCAGAATCGTAGCCAATCCGGGCTGCTATACGACCTGCTCTATTCTGACCACGAGACCTCTGGTGGCAGAGGGGCTGATCGATCCCAACACCCTGATCATTGACGCCAAGTCCGGTACCTCCGGAGCGGGCAGAGGAGCCAAGCTTCCCAATCTGTTCTGTGAGGTCAATGAAAATATGAAGGCCTACGGTGTGGCGACTCACCGTCATACACCGGAGATCGAGGAGCAGCTGTCCTATGCCTGCCATCAGCCGGTGACCATCAATTTCACACCTCATCTGGTGCCCATGAACAGAGGTATTCTGGTGACAGCTTATGCCAGTCTGAAGCCGGGAACCACAGCTGAGGAAGTGAGAGCTGTATATAAGAAATATTACGATCACGAGAAATTTGTCCGCGTTCTGGACGAGGGTGAGTGCCCGGAGACAAAATGGGTGGAAGGCAGTAACTATGTGGACGTAAACTTCAAGATCGATCCCCGGACGAACCGCATTATTATGATGGGTGCTTTGGATAACCTGGTGAAAGGTGCTGCCGGACAGGCAGTGCAGAATATGAATCTGCTGTTTGGTTTCGATGAGGACGAGGGACTGAGACAGGTGCCGATGTTCCCGTAATAATGTGAACTATCGAGAAAAAAACTCGTATACAGGTAGTGTGCGGAATGATACGAAGCATCTGAGAACGCATGGGATGAAAACTGTTTGTAAAGAACTGTCTGAATCCCTTGCAGAAAAACAGTTAAAATTAAGAAACAAGGTAAATACAGAAGTATTAAGTATAAAGAGAACAGCGTTTGCTGTGGGAGATGTAAAAATGAGTATTCAGATCATTGAAGGTGGTGTGACCGCCCCGAAAGGATTTATGGCAGCCGGTGTGGCAGCCGGTGTGAAAAAGGCAAATGTAAAGGATATGGCTATGATCTACAGTGAGGTGCCCTGCCGTGCGGCAGGAACCTTTACCACCAATGTGGTCAAAGCCGCTCCCGTAAAATGGGACAGAGAGATCTGTGAAAACAGCCCCTTTGTGCAGGCTGTGATAGCCAACGCCTGTACCGGTGAAGAAGGCATGGGCTACTGCAAACGTATGGCAGATAAGGCCGGCGAAGTGCTGGGCGTTCCGGGAAATGCCGTTCTTGTAGCTTCCACCGGCGTAATCGGCAAGCAACTTCCTATTGACACTATCGAAAAAGGTATTGAAAGCCTGAAAAACGTGCTGTCACCCAGTCTGGAGGCAGGAACTTTGGCATCACAGGCCATTATGACCACAGATACCCATAAAAAGGAGATTGCCGTACAGTGTGAGATTGGTGGAAAAATCGTGACTCTGGGCGGTATGTGCAAGGGCTCTGGCATGATCCATCCGAATATGTGTACTATGCTTGGATTCATCATGACAGATGCGGCCATCAGTGATGCCCTGCTGAAAAAGGCCCTGCGGGCAGATATTATCGACACCTACAACATGGTTTCCGTAGATGGCGATACCTCCACCAACGATACCGTACTGCTTCTGGCT
>CALZMS010000276.1 GCA_945788595.1 uncultured Lachnospiraceae bacterium | reverse complement strand
CGGTGATCGCAATGCTGATTTCCGTAAGTATATCTATTCTGGTAGGCGTGCTGTGTGCCAGATACAGAAATGGATATTTTGACAGAATTGTACGAATAATTACCTATGCGTTTGCTTCGCTTCCTTCCTTCTTTTTATCCCTTATTCTTATGTATCTGTTTTGTGTGAAAATACAGATTTTTCCGGTGATCTCCATGGATTCTCCCGGGGGAATCGTTCTTCCGGCGGTTGTTCTGGGGCTGACAAATGCGGCATGGTTTTCCCGGCAGGTAAGAGCCATTACGGTGAGGGAATTAAACAGTGAATATGTGCTGGGACTTCGGTCGCGTGGTGTGCCGGAAATGAGAATCCTGTTCAGACATGTGTTAAAAAACAGCCTACTTCCGATTCTTACCCTGATTGGCGTGTCTTTTGGAAGCCTTCTGGGCGGATCTACCATCGTTGAGAGTATTTTCTCCTGGCCGGGGCTGGGGAAACAGGCAGTGGAATCCATCGGATTCCGTGATTATCCCATGATACAAGGCTATGTTGTGTGGATGGCACTTATTTTTCTGCTCGTAAATGTGCTCGTGGATTTTTCTTATCAATGTCTTGATCCCAGAGTCAGAAAACAGGCAGAGGTAAAGGAGCGGCAATGAAACAGGAAAAAAATAAACGAAAGCTGATGATATGGCTGCTTTTGGTCGTTGCCGTACTGCTGATCGCAATGTTTGGTGATGTGCTGGCGGGACATGACCCATATAAAACGGTCTTAAGCGATGCGCTGATCAGCCCCTGCAGGGAATATCCCTGTGGTACGGATAATCTTGGAAGATGTGTACTTTGCCGTATATTGGCCGGGGCAAAGACTTCCATTTTTTCTGCGCTTGCAGTTGTAGCCATCGTTTTTCTGGTTGGCGGAAGTATCGGGGTACTTGCAGGCTTTCTGGGAGGGATACTTGATACTGTGCTGATGAAAATCACCGTGATTTTTCAGGCATTCCCCAGCTTTATACTGGCAATCTGTGTGGCGGCAGTGCTTGGCACCGGATTAAAAAACGGTATTCTTTCCCTGGCGCTTGTTTACTGGACGACATACGCAAGGCTGGGAAGAAGTCTTGTGCTCAGTATGAAGGATGAAACGTATATTAAGGCGGCAAAAATGTGCGGGGCATCAAAAGGAGCTATCATGCTTCGCTACGTAGTGCCCAACGTCATCGCGCCTGTGATCGTCACTGCGGCACTGGATGTGGGAAATGTCATTCTCAGTATGGCAGGTCTGTCATTTCTGGGACTTGGCGCAGCAAGACCCACGGCTGAATGGGGCGCCATGATGAGTGAAGCGAGGAATTTTCTCCAGACGGGTCCATGGGGGATCGTCTGTCCGGGTATTGTATTATTTATCGTGGTATTTCTGTTCAATCGCCTGGGAGATGTCATTTCTGACATGATCAGCGATGGAAGGGAAGAATAAATACAGTCGTTGTGAGAATACACAACCTGTAAAGCATATAAAAATCTGCAAAAAAGCTTAAAATCAGGTAAAGGAGAGATAACAGATGAAAAGAAAACATGTAACCGCATTATTTCTGGCTGCGGTTATGGCACTGAGTATGGCAGGCTGCGGCACAAAAACAGTGGAAAACAAAGCGTCAGAAGCTCAGACAGAGGAATCAAAAGCATCCTCGGAAACAGAAGCGTCATTAGTCTCCGGATCAGGAGAAAAAGTTCTCGTATGTGGATCTACAGGCTATTTCGGACAGGAAACTCTGGATCCTGCGTACAGCTATGATGGCTGGTACTGGCAGTTTGAAGGTGTTCTCGAAACGCTGTTTCAGTTAGACAACAGTTATGTTCCACAGATGACACTCCTGGATTCCTACGAGCAGATCGATGATGTGACATGGACCTTCACCCTGAAAGATAGCTTGAAGTTCCATAATGGAAAAGATGTGACTGCGGAAGCTGTAAAGAAATGCTTTGAGCATACCCTTGAGGTCAGTGACCGCGCGTCCGAGCAGATCTATTTTGATGAGATTACAGCGGATGGAAAAGTGCTTACAATCAAAACAAAAGAGCCGAACTATACGTTGCTGAATGACCTTTGTGATCCTCTCTGGACGATATATGACGCAGAGGACAGTGATTTTGAGACCACACTGTATGGTACGGGACCGTATAAACTGGAATCCTGTGAGTTAGGCGTGCAAATCACAGCAACCCGTTTTGATGAATACTGGGGAGAAACGCCGAAGCTTGATAAGGTCATCTGTAAAGTAGTAAGCGATGCTGACGCCCTTACCATGGCGCTTCAGAATGGGGATATTGACCTTGCGGCTCCGCTTCCGTCTGCAAGTATTCCTGTATTTGAAGGCAAAGATGGTTTTGTGGTCGATGGAGCCACCAGTGCCCGCTGTGTCAGCATGAATTTTAATCTTCTGAATGACAGAACCGGTGATCTGGCAGTGAGACAGGCCATTTCTCTGTGCGTTGACCGTGAAGGCATCTGCAGCCAGATTTACGCAGGTACAGCTGTGCCGTCTTATGCAGTATTTCCCACAACTTTTGCCTACGGCGATACCGAGGGGCTGGAAATGACAGTTGATTCCTATGATCCGGAAAAAGCAGCCGGAATTCTGGAGGCAGCAGGCTGGG
>CALZMS010000275.1 GCA_945788595.1 uncultured Lachnospiraceae bacterium | reverse complement strand
GATCAAAATCCTGGATGTTCAGCATATAGGCTTTAGCATCCAGATCATTTAACTGCAGCATACCCTGGGTCAGCTTGGTCAAACGGGAGGTTTCAAACAAAACGATCTTAAGATAGCGATCCTGCATCTCGTGGGGGATCGTACCGTCCAGAATAGCTTCCACATAGCCCTTGATGGAGGTCAGCGGAGACCGGAAATCATGGGATACATTGGAAATAAAGTTTTTCTGGAACTGATCATTCTGACGCATCTCATCGGCCATATAGTTCAGCGTATTGGACAGATAGCCCATTTCATCTGCTGTATGGATCGGAATCTGGTATTCCAGGTTACCGGAGGCAAATTCTCTGGCACCGTTAATGATTTTTTTCAGCGGACGGTGAACGATCAGAAGCAGCAGCACCAGCGGCAGACAGAAAAGAATCAGTCCGGCAAGATAAAATTTCACAATAAGCGCCAGCAGCTTTTCCCGGTCTGCCAGTATATGACTGTAGGCTTCGTGCAGCGCAATGTATCCGCGGGTAGACATATTGATGGTAATAGGCACAGTGACATTTAACTGCTCATCTCCATAGTATCCGAAGTAATCGTCGATGGTGTAATAGCTGTTTTTGGATGCTGTGGGGTCAAATCCGGTCAACGCGTCACTGCGGGTATCAGCAAGCGGTGTGGAAGTATCCAGCACCAGCTGGCCCTGACGATCAATAATCATGATATCCACCTGTTCCGTAGCGGCCACAGCTTGCAGCATTTCGTAGGCAGACTCCAGGTTTTCCTCGTTTTGATAAGAACGGATCGCCTTTGTGGAAGAGAGAGATACCGCAGAAGTGTACATCCGCGAACTTTCATTATTGACAACATACCGATCCAGTATGCGGATGCCCTCCGTATTCAGGAGGACGAAGCCAACGATTCCCAGAACAATATAGGTAATCACAAATTTCAGAGAAAGTGAAAGCTTCATTATCGTTTGACCTCGAACTTATAGCCGATACCCCATACCGTAGCGATGGACCAGGACTCATTATCCTTGATCTTTTCGCGAAGCCGTTTGATATGCACATCCACGGTACGGGTATCGCCGATATATTCATACCCCCAGATATGGTCCAGAAGCTGCTCCCGGGTAAATACCTGGTTCGGTGAGGAGGCCAGAAAATACAGAAGCTCCAGTTCCTTTGGCGGCATATCCACGGTATGACCTTTGTACATAACGGAATAGTTGGTCTGATTGATGATCAGGTCCGGATATTCCACGTATTTTGTATTGACATCCACAGCGGGCTTGCTGGGCTTGAAACGGCGCAGCACCGCCTTGACACGGGCCACCAGTTCCTTGGTATCGAAGGGTTTGATCATATAGTCGTCGGCGCCAAGCTCCAGTCCCAGCACTTTATCAAAAATCTCTCCCTTGGCGGAGAGCATGATGATGGGCACATCGGAGGTATGGCGTATTTCACGGCAGACCTGGTAGCCGTCAATGCCCGGCAGCATCAGATCCAGAAGGATCAGGTTTGGCTGCCAGGTGGAAAAAGCTTTCAGCGCAGATTCTCCGTCGTTCTCAATGCGGGTGTCATAGCACTCCTTCATCAGATACAGAGAGATCAGCTCCGCAATATTGTTGTCATCATCTACAATAAGAATTTTGGGTTTACTTGTCATATTCGTTTCCTTATTTCCTGTTTATTTCTTAAATTCTACAATGGTAACACCGGCATCACCTTCGCCGAAGGCCGCCAGATGGAAATTGTCTACGATTTTCAGTCGGCGCAGATAATTGTGTACGCCTTTTCTCAGGGCTCCGGTTCCCTTGCCGTGTACGATACGGACACTGGGCATATGGGCCAGATAAGCGTCATCCAGATATTTATCCAGCTCCGCTATAGCCTCGTCCACGGTTTTGCCCAGCAGATTGATCTCAATTCCCACAGAAGCGGATTTTGACATACGGATCTTGCCCTGGCTGGTACGGGACAGCTTTTCGGACTGGATAACCGGTTCGTCTATCAGACGAAGATCAGAAATATTAACCTTAGAACGGATGATACCCATCTGGACGAAAAGATTGCCCTTCTGATCCGGAAGTGAGCTTACCGTTCCTTTGAGATTCATGCTGAGTACCTTGACCATATCACCGAGACGCAGCTTTTTCGGGTCGGGAGCCTGTCCCGGTGCCGGAGCAGCTTTCAAGGTGCCCATGCCCTTTTCTGCCTTAGACATCTTTTTGCGGAGCTCGGCACGCTTTTCTTCCATTTCCCGGGTGGAAATAGCTTCTTTGCCGAATTTCTGGAAATCCTTCATGGTCTGGTCAGCGTATTCCTTGGCTTCCCGGAGAATGATATGCGCCTGTTCATTGGCTTCTCTGAGGATCCGTTCTTTCTGGGAATCCAGCTTATCCTGACGACTTTCCAGCTTTTCCTTGAGCTCAGCGGCTTCACGGCGGTAGCTTTCCAGCTCCTGCTTTTCCTTCTCCATGGCGATCCGTTTGGCTTCCAGCTTGGAAATAACGTCCTCGAAGGACTCTGCCTCAGAGCTGATCTGTTCTCTGGCTTTATCGATAATATAATCCGGCAGTCCCAACTTGGAAGAGATGGCAAAGGCATTACTCTTTCCGGGAACACCGATCAGCAGACGA
>CALZMS010000274.1 GCA_945788595.1 uncultured Lachnospiraceae bacterium | reverse complement strand
CCCCAGACCACATTGTTGATGGCACTGTTGACATTGGTGATTATTTCTATCATACTCTTTCCTCCTCATCTGCACAGCTTTTTCCTACATAGAAAATCAAAAAGGCTCCGTCAGACCGTTTATTGCATATCCGACAATCAAAACCAGTCCTCGGGAACATTTGAAGATATGCCTGGCACTCAAAAATGGTCCACCAGACTATTTTTTCATATGCATTGTAATAAAAAACGTGGGCAACCAAATGGTTGTCCACGTTGACAAATCTCCTGTTTTCTATGCGGGTACAAAAGCTGTACCGAACTTTCTTAGACTTTAGCACATTAGCATACAGAATTCAACATTTTTTTTTAATTTTATGTTCAAAGGGTGAACTCATTTTTAATGGCAAAGCCATGATCCATGGGACCGCTTCCCTGTCCCAGGTTCAGCATGGCGGAAAGCGCGCCGGAAATATACTCCTTGGCACGTTCCACACTCACTTCCATGGAAAGCCCCTTGGCAAGATTAGAGGCTATCGCGGAGGACAAAGTGCATCCGGTTCCGTGAGTGTTTGGATTATCAATGCGTTTTCCCTTAAACCAGCGATAAGATCCGTCTGTATACAACAGGTCATTGGCATCATTGAGTTTATGACCGCCTTTGACCAGCACTGCACAGTGATACGTATCCGCAATCTGACGGGCTGCCTCGATCATATTCTCAGCAGAACGCACAGCCTGTCCAGTCAGTGCTTCCGTTTCTGGAATGTTAGGAGTCAACAGAGACGCCAGTGGAAACAGCTCTGTTTTCAACGTATCCACTGCCTCGTCACAGATCAGCTTTGCACCGCTGGTGGCTACCATAACGGGATCCACCACGATGTTTTTTGCTCCGTACTGTTTTAACCGGGCAGCAATGGTACGAATCAGTTCACGTTCTGAAACCATACCGATTTTAACCGCATCCGGATAGATATCTGTAAACACAGCATCCAGCTCCTTGGCCAGAAACTCCGGCGTTGCATTCAGAATAGCTGTTACGCCTGTAGTATTCTGAGCCGTAAGGGCGGTAATTGCACTCATGGCATAAACGCCGTTAGCCATCATGGTTTTGATATCTGCCTGAATGCCGGCGCCGCCGCTGGAATCGCTTCCTGCTATTGTCAGAGCTGTTTTCATGGTGTTGTCTCCTTTTTCTGCTATATCTCTTTATCTGTCATGTTCTGAAAGTATGATTTTTCAGTTCACTTCATACTCTATGCTTTTTATACTTCAGTATAGCATTTATAACCGTTTATGATTACATTTTCCTTGTAATAAATACAATTATTTACATTTGTAACTTTAAAGTATTCACATTATCTTCAATGAACCTGATTGTTCACACGCCAGCTCATGCCAGTTCTCCAAAAAATCCAGTAAACTCTGCAAGTAAAGATCTGCCGTAGTCTTCAATCCCCGCTGATTACTCTCTCCCTGGGCATCGTAGACACCCACGCAGCGAAAACCAGCTGCCTTTGCCGTTTTCAATGCATATAGAGAATCCTCAAACACGAGAATTTCTTCAGCCGGAAAGCCAAGACTGTGCGCCGCCAGCTCATAGATCCGGGGAGAATGCTTACTTTCCCCCACTTCACTGGTGGTAATAATTTCCTGCACATAGAAAAACAGCCCAAGCCTTTTTAAGGCTTCCATCACATGGGGCCGGGGACTGGAGGTGGCTACAGCCATCTTTACTCCCTGCTTCTGCAAAAAGGCCAGAAGCTGCTCTGCTCCCTCTTTTGCTGAAACTTCTTTGTAATAGTAGTCCCTCAGAATCTGTTCCAGGTCACCAATGATCTCTTCTTCACTTTTTTCCAGACTAAAGGTACGTTTAAGATACTCTGCTCCCTGTTCCATACTCATAGAGAACAGAGTCTCACTCATTCCCGGCACAGGCTCCATACCCATGCCGAGAATATATCTCATGCCGAGATCATACCATATACCAAGAGAGTCCAGCAGCACACCGTCCAGATCAAAAATCGCTCCCCGGATCATGCGTTCACCATGGCCTCTGTAGCTTTTTTCAGATCTTCGGATGCTTTCTGAATGTCTTCTTTAGCGTAAATGGCACTGATTACGGCAATACCACAGATACCGCTTTTTGCCAGTTCATGGACATTATCCTGTGTGATGCCGCCAATGGCAATCACCGGAATGCACACAGCTTCACAGATGGCTTTCAGTGTATCGAAGGGTACATCTTCAGCGTCGTCCTTGGAGCTGGTGGGAAATACTGCGCCTACGCCGAGATAATCAGCCCCTCTCTTTTCTGCCAGGACAGCCTGCTCCACCGTCTGGGCAGATACGCCGATGATCTTATCCGGGCCAAGCTTTGCCCGCACATCTCCAGCCTCCATATCGCTCTGTCCCACATGTACGCCATCTGCGTCCATCATCACGGCGATATCCACGTTGTCATTGATAACAAAAGGAACCTGGTATTCTTTACAGAGTTCCTTTAATTCTCTGGCTTCCTCCAGGAAATGCTCCTGATCCAGATGCTTCTCCCGGAGCTGTACAAAGGTAACGCCTCCGTCCAGGCTCTCCTTTACTACTTCCTTTAAGGTTCTGCCGTTTAACCAGGAACGATCTGTCACGGCATAAAGAAGCAGGTCTTTCTTAT
>CALZMS010000273.1 GCA_945788595.1 uncultured Lachnospiraceae bacterium | reverse complement strand
TGCCGGTTTGCTCGATAATGCTCCGGGTTTTCTATCCTCGCTTCATAGGCTGGATATTCCCGCAAAAAAGTCTCCATGATCTGCGGCCTGTCCCAGTAATGCATGGGAAAAACATGCTTTGCCGGCACATTTTTCAGAAAATACAGCATTCCCCGGGCATAATCCTTCTCCTGGCGCGGATCCAGCGGCACAAAAGCCACATCCACTTCTCTGTCCTTGATCCGGTCGATTTCCGCACGATAGCGCCCTGTCATGGAACGATTGTCCTGATCCGGCTCACCTTCCCAGTACCAGTCGTTGAGATCCCCGGCATGGTAAATCTCACCCTCCGGAGTTGTCAGAAGAAAAGCCACACCCTGATCCGTAGAAAGCAGGGTCTCTACCTGCGTACCGTCCTCAAGTGAACACTTCATATATGCACGGGCTTTTATCACCGGAATATCCTCCGGGTACTTAGTTTCCCGGATATCCTTGCCAAGTACCGCCTGAATCCGGGACAATTCCACACCTTTTTCTTTTAACCGCGCAAAAATCTGCGGATTATAATGGTCCGGATGACTGTGACTGGCAAATACGATCACCGGTTTCTCCGCCGGGATATCCGGCAGTTCTCCCTTAAAATAGTCAAAAATATATACACTTTTTTCTGTTTCCACAGCGAAACCGCTGTGACCAATATATGTTATCTTCATTACTTTATTCATCCTATCAAAAGGTGCTCAAAGCCTATCCCTCTTTCAATTCCTTCAAAAGATCCTGTATGGTCTTACGATATACCGGATGAACAAATCCGGGCGCGATCTCGTTCATGGGAGCCAGCACAAAATCCCTTTGAGCAATACCGATATGAGGAATATTAAGATCTTCACTGTCCATCACCAGATCATCGTAAAACAGTATATCCAAATCCAGCGTCCGGGGACCCCAGTGAATAATCCGCTCCCTTCCTGCCTCTGCCTCGATACTGTTTAACAGATACAAAAGCTCGTGTGGATCAAGAAGCGTATCCATCTCCAGAACACCATTTAAGAAATCCGGCTGTTCTGTTACACCAAAGGGTTTTGTCACCATATAGTGGGAAACCTGTTTTACCCGGCAGCCCGGTGTACTGGAAAGCTCCCGTACCGCAAAATCCAGATTAGCTCTGAAATTACCCATATTGGAGCCAAGAGCGATAAAACTTCTGTGCCATCCACGCTCTATCTCGACGGAAACCGTATCCAACGGAAGTCCCACAGGGGCCCAGGGCTTTTTGATCTCCAGACGAAGTTTGCGGATCGGATACTCCTGCAGAAGACATGCCGCCATTTTCTCTGCCACAGATTCAATCAGCATGCAGGTATTCTCCTCCATAAATCGCTTGATCCGTTTTGAAACAGCACCATAGTCAATAGAATGCTCCAAAGCATCCTCAAGACCTGCGCGGCGCACGTTTGTATACAGATCCGCGCACACCACAAACTTCTGTCCAAGTGCATTCTCCTCCGGAAATACACCATGGTTAGCCCAGATTTCCAGATCTTTAATGTGTATAATATCCATTATTTCTCTCCTATATTGACATTTCTCAAAATAACTACGTTAATCATGCCAATCGACATCTCTCATATCAAGATCATTTCTAATACCGATCAGCCTTTCTCATATACTAATCGTTTCTAATGCCGATCAGCCTTTCTTATATAACGAATATTTCTAATGCTGATCAGCCTTTCTCGCATCACGATCGTTTCTAATTACTGTTTACCCTTGCCAAGAACAGCTTCCGTCATCCGAATAGCCCGCTCATTTTCCTTCACATCATGAACACGGACAAAAGCACAGCCCTTCATGACTCCGATCACGCTGGTAGCCACCGTACCCTCCACGCGTTCTGCCGCCGGCAGATCCAGAGTCAGACCGATCACGGATTTGCGGGAAGTACCAAGGAGCACCGGATAGCCCAGTTCCAACAGACGATCCACATGATGAATGGCTTCCAGATTATTCTCATAAGTCTTTCCAAAACCAACGCCCGGATCCAGACAGATTTTATCATCCGCGATACCCGCTTTTTTTGCCAAATCCACGGTTTCTCGTAAATCATTCAACATATCTTCCATAAAATCAGAATAATCTGCTTCCTTACGATTGTGCATCAGACAGCAGGCCGCACCGGTCTTTGCGATCACATCTGCCATTTTCGGATCATATTTCAGTCCCCAGATGTCGTTGACCATATCCGCACCGGCTTCTACAGCAGCCTTAGCCACACCACTTTTGTAAGTATCGATGGAAACAGCCACATCAAATCTCTTTTTCAGTTCACGGATCACCGGAACAACACGAGAAATTTCCTCCTGATCGGAAATCATGGTATATCCCGGACGGGTGGATTCACCGCCAACATCAATAATGGTGGCTCCCTCCGCGATCATCTGCTCAGCATGAGCCATAGCGCGGTCCATATCGTTCCATTTACCGCCATCAGAAAAAGAATCCGGCGTTACATTCAGGATGCCCATTACATAGCATCGTTTTTCTGTATCAAAGGAATATTTTCCAATTTTCATCATAACTGTATTCTCCTTTATTTAAGAAAATCCGCATGCTGTCACATACGGATTTTCAGGTTCTTTTTTCCTTTCGGCCAATAACATTCCGGTTCGGCT
>CALZMS010000272.1 GCA_945788595.1 uncultured Lachnospiraceae bacterium | reverse complement strand
CACAGCCGCCAGAAACAATATGCCGCTGGTTGAGATCGTTATCAATAACCATGTACTGGGTATGGTTCGCCAGTGGCAGACCCTGTTCTATGAGCATCGTTACTCCAGCACGATCCTGAACGACCGTGTGGATTTCGTGAAATTTGCTGAGTCCATGGGCGCAGTGGGTATCCGCGTGACCAAGAAAGAAGAAGTGGGTCCGGCTATCGAGAAGGCTATTGCGCTGAATACAACCGTTGTCATCGACTGCGTGATTGACCAGGATGACAAAGTATTCCCGATGGTACCGGCAGGCGCTTCCATCGCGGATGCTTTTGATGCAGAAGATTTGAAAAATAAAGAAAGTAAATAATAAGCATGACTTTTCTGCTCCGGATTAATTCCGGAGCAGAATTGTTTTCGACAAACTCTTATACGGGAAATGCACCAGAATACTGTTTTTGGGATAAATGTGAACGTTTAGGATTACCGGATATTGCATCGGAAATTTCCGGTGCATAAAATATGTGTTTTTTGTCAGGAAACTTGTATTTTTGAAGGAATAAGCCTGCATTTTATTGTGAAGAGCCTTGCATTTTCTTGTTAAAAGTTTTACAATCTACAAAGATGTGATTTGGTAAAGCGTTAAAATGAAAAAAACAGGATTTTGGATGAGCTGCACAAAAAGCTTTACGTCACATAGTTATGATACACAAGATTGAGGAGGATATGAAAAAATGAGCAGAGTGTACAATTTTTCGGCCGGTCCTGCGGTACTGCCCGAGGAAGTGCTGAAAGAGATTCAGGAGGAGATTTTTGATTATAACGGCAGCGGACAGTCCGTTATGGAGATGAGTCACCGCTCAAAAGTATTCGACGATATCATCAAAGAAGCGGAAGCAGATCTGCGTGATCTGATGCATATTCCGGATAACTATAAAGTGCTGTTCCTTCAGGGCGGCGCATCCCTGCAGTTTGCCATGATTCCCATGAATCTGATGAAAAATAAAGTGGCTGACTATATTGTTACCGGTCAGTGGGCAAAGAAAGCCTATCAGGAGGCTGCCAAATACGGTAAAGCCGTAAAGATCGCTTCTTCCGAGGATAAGACATTCTCTTATATTCCGGATTGTTCTGATCTGCCCATCGATGATGATGCTGATTACGTATATATCTGTATGAACAATACCATTTACGGTACTGTATATAAAGAATTGCCCAACACTAAAGGCAAAGACCTGGTAGCCGACGTTTCTTCCTGCTTCCTGTCTGAGCCCCTGGATGTATCCAAATTTGCCATCGTATACGGCGGCGTTCAGAAAAATGTGGGCCCGGCCGGTATGGTCATCGCCATTGTCCGTGAGGATTTGATCACTGACGATGTGCTGGAAGGTACTCCCACCATGATGAAATACAAGACCCACGCAGATGCCGATTCTCTGTATAATACACCGAACTGCTGGTGCATCTATGTATGCGGTAAAGTCTTCAAATGGCTGAAGAAAATGGGCGGCCTGGAGGCTATGAAGGAGCACAACGAAAAGAAAGCGGCTATCCTGTACGATTTCCTGGACAGCAGCGAGATGTTCAAGGGAACAGTAGAGAAAAAAGACCGTTCTCTGATGAATGTACCTTTTGTGACCGGAGATAAAGATCTGGATGCGAAGTTTGTCAAAGAGGCTACAGAGGCCGGATTTGTCAATCTGAAAGGCCACAGAACCGTCGGCGGTATGCGTGCCAGCATTTACAATGCCATGCCCATTGAAGGTGTGGAGAAGCTGGTTGCCTTCATGAAGAAATTTGAGGAGGAAAATAAATAATGTTTACCTATACAGCATTAAATCCCATTTCTTCCGTAGGAACCAGACATTTTACGGAAGAATATAAAGAAGTAGAGACACTGAATGAGGCCCAGGCCGTGCTGGTGAGAAGTGCCAGCATGCACGAGATAGAGCTGCCGGAGAATCTGGTATGCGTAGCCAGAGCCGGTGCCGGTGTCAACAATATTCCGCTGGATGCCTGCGCAGATAAAGGTATTGTTGTATTCAATACACCGGGCGCTAATGCCAATGGTGTTAAAGAGATGGTCATTGCCGGAATGCTTCTGGCTTCCCGTGATATCGTCAGCGGTATCGAATGGGTTCGCCAGAATAAGGACGAGGACAATATCGGCAAGATGGCCGAGAAACAGAAAAAGCAGTTTGCCGGATGCGAGATCGCAGGAAAGAAGCTGGGTATCATCGGTCTTGGCGCTATTGGCGTTAAGGTGGCCAACGCGGCCGTTCATCTGGGTATGGAAGTGTATGGCTACGATCCGTATATCTCTGTAGACGCTGCATGGAGCCTGTCACGTTCTATCAAACATATCAATAACGTGGAAGATATCTATCGCGAGTGCGATTATATCACCATTCATGTGCCGCTGATGGACAGCACCAGAAATATGATCGATGCAGAGGCCATCAGCATGATGAAGAATGGTGTGGTGCTTCTGAACTTTGCCCGTGATCTTCTGGTGGATGAGAAGGCGCTGGTTGAGGCTTTACATAATGGCAAGGTGAAAAAGTACGTTTCTGACTTTGCCAATCCGACGGTAGCCGGTGCTGAGAATGTGCTGATTACGCCGCATCTGGGTGCTTCTACTGCTGAATCTGAGGATAACTGCGCGGAGATGG
>CALZMS010000271.1 GCA_945788595.1 uncultured Lachnospiraceae bacterium | reverse complement strand
GCCCAGCTGTAACAGGTATCACCCACGGCAAAATGCGGGCCTGTTTTCTCGGCGATCAGGATCGGCATTTTCGACTCTATCCCAAACCGGCGGGCCATCTTATACGCTGTGGTATTCGTACCAATGGCAAATTCACCCAAAGGAAGGGTCTCATGATCAAACAGAAGATTATGCAGAATAAAATCCTTATTTTCCTTTTCATCTGCAAAATTGTTACAATCATAAGAAGCAATACGGCCATTTTTAAACGTAAGCTCCAGATCTTTATAATACAATCCTTCCAGATATACACCGGTCACATGAAGCACACCATTCGTTCCCGCCAACACAGGAGAGGTAAAAACTTCACCCACCGGAATATTTACATCTGCCACGCAGTTTTCAAAAACTGTCTGTTTGTCCGGATCAGATAACGGATACAAACTAACCCACAGATCCGTATGATTTTCACCGGTTCCCAGTACATGCACTCTGCATCCTTTATCCAATATATCGATCATAGTCTGTTGGATCCGTTCATACAGCGTATAGTCCAGAGTGTTGACCTTCACCGTCTCTGCAAAAACCTCTGCAAACCGACTGCCAATCTCCGGTATCGGATAGGCAATGATCGTAAAGCTTCGCTGATCCCCACGGATATAGCGGTTTGTGATCTGGCTCAGCTCGTTCTGCATATGCGTCACCAGCTTCTGCTGCTTTTTGGAATAGCTCAGACATTCCGGCTTATTTACAGGTGTAAATGTTTTTTCACCAAAAGTCTCCTGACAGGCCGGACCGGCATAAACATATGCCATCTCCTTAACCTTCTCAAAAGCCGTCTGTGTTACCCGAAGCTTACGGCTGACAAAATCTTCATTGAGAAAAATCGCGTCATCCATACGATGGTCGTATTCATACTGCGGATTGGTCTGTGTACCGGTAAAACCGATCCTATGCATCTGTCTGCGGCTGACAGCATGCTGGGCATAGCGAAACATAGTGGGCTTCAAACCCATTTTTTCAAATTGCTTCACAGCAGCCCGGATCATTCTTTCAAAACCAATGGCATAGCGTATCTCCACCGTTTTCTTCTTTGCCAAATCGATACCCGCATGCACAAATCCCAGGCGATATCCTTCCGTATACGTATGGGCCATCGCTTCAATCTGCCCATCAGAAAGGGTGTTCAGGAATGATGCCACACCAATTTCGTTTTCTGTAATGTACTCGCCGTAGCGATACAGATACGAAAGATCCGACAAATCGGCATGCATAACAATATCCGTGGCAAAAGAGCGGGCAGGATCGACCTGCTCAGCGATCCGGTCTGCTACCATATTTTCACTGTAATCGCTGAAAAACCAGTAAAGAATGTCTCTTATCTCAGCAGCCTTCGGTTCTTCTCCATCGGTAAAACAGCTGTACACCTCAGAAAACAACTCACACAATATGGTCAGATCCCAGATTTTCTTTTCGTAGGCAAACGCAATACAATGGCGAAGCTCTGCATACAGCATGGACAGATACTGTCCCATCTCTTTTCCAAAACACTCCGCCGCCCAGGCAGGATTTCCATAGCTTGTATCATACTGTTCCGGTAAAATATCCGCATACAGATGCCTGTTTCTGACTTCCAGCTGAGTAAGAGACATACCCTCGCCCGGAACAGCCTCTTCTGCTATAGGCAGTACTTCCATAAGAAATGACGCACAATGAGAAAAATACTCTCTGTATTTCTCCGGAGCCATCGTTTCACCGGGGATCTGGGCGATCCGTTCCGCCACAGGGCGAAGTCTTTCCATAACCAACTCAACGTCATGCATCTCGCAAATTTCCTTTCCTGACATTTTCTTCGATAATATCGGCAATTACCTGTCCCATCACCCGGGATCCCTCTGCCGAGATCTCATTTCTTTTTTCCACCTGGGAGCGGGCCACATCATGAGCTCTCCAGTCACCACCCTGGTTCGCATTATTCAGTGATAATGGCTGGTAATTATCCAGCATCCGCGCAAATTTTGCTTCAGGAGATTTTTTTTCCTCAAATTCTTCCCATATAGCCCGGAATTCCTGTTTCTGATCCTCCGGAAGCATGCCGAAGATTCGGTCAGCCGCCTCAAGCTCACGCTCACGCTGGGATTCCTTTCCCGCCTCATCATAAGCGTAAGTGTCACCTGCATAGATCTCTACAAGATCATGCATCAGCACCATCTTCATGACCCGAAGCACATCAATGGGCTCGTTGGCATATTCCTGAAGCACAAAGGCCATAATAGCCATATGCCAGGCATGCTCTGCATCATTTTCCCTGCGGGAGCCTCCCAGGATATGAGTCTGACGGTAAATTTCTTTTTCCCTGTCAATTTCCAGCAAAAAATCAAGCTGCTTTTTCAGCCTGTCCTCCATGATTTTATCTCACTTTCTATTAATTAATACCGGCAAGGTACAGACCGATCCACAGAACTGCCAGAAGTCCGTTGGCCACCGTACCGAAGATTCCAAATCCATGACTTGTGTCTCTGTCACGAAGAGAGTTTAATCCGACCAGAAAGCCAGCAAGAGACAGAAGCGTTGCTGTAAGCCCCACAACACCCGCTGTTTTCTCACTGATTCCAAAATAGACAGAGCAAAAAGAAATCAACATAAAAGATGCAAAAAATAATAAATCCCTAAATTTTGAAA
>CALZMS010000270.1 GCA_945788595.1 uncultured Lachnospiraceae bacterium | reverse complement strand
GTATAATAATTCTCAAATCTTCCGGTCTGATTACTGTGGGGGGTAGCCACCAGGGTATCCACGCCGCCTTCCAGAGCCAGCTCGGCCAGTCCGAGAGAATCCTCCATATCCCGGGCACCGTCATCCAGCCCCGGCAATATGTGCGCATGCAGATCTATCATCTTACTTCTCCGTCTGTAAAAAGCAACCTTTTAATTAGTTATCATAACATAAAACACGCTCCAGATAAAGGTTCAGAGTGTACAGGATTCCTGTTTTTTGCTCCATTTTCTTAACAAAATTAACGGCCTGTGATATGATAAAAGAAAAAGAGGAAAGGATCGGCACTATGGGAAAGGGAAAACATGCTATTTTTAAGCTTTTTCAAATCGTTATTGTTTTTATTGCCGTGGTCAATCTGGCCGCGTTATTTTTATTTGATAACCAGATTCCCGGATTGCCGGCATCCTCTTCGTCTGAAGCTGCCTCAGCCGACGAAGTCTCTGCAATGCAGGCGGAAAACATATCCGGATACACCATACAGATGGATACAGATACGCTGGTCTATGACGGCAGCGGCTCACTGAATCTGCTGGACGGTGTGGCTCTGGTGGATGGTGACGGAAAAGTCGTGGGCAATGATATTTTCGCCCATATTAAAACCGGCAGCTCTCTCTCTGAAAAGATCATTGAATACTCGGCCGACACGGTGGATGGTCAGGTGACCGCCTCCCGTATCCTTACGCTGAAAAATTACAACGGCCCCTCCATACAGCTCCCGGACAGTCTCCCCCAGATTGAGGATGATCAGCTGGACGATATGGTAAAATACCTGGATTCCGATGCCGATTTTCTTGTGGATGACGGATACGGAAACGATATCTCCTCTGCTGTCTCTGCCAAATATACGGTGGATGCCAATGATTCCAACATTATTCATTACGTCTTCACCGTCACCAACAGCTACAATGACTCTGCCTCGGCTTCTGCAGATCTGAGTCTCATCCCCACAAAGCCGGTACTGACACTGACAGAAAATGAGGTAACCATAGAGCTGCATTCCAGCTTTTCTCCACTGCAGTATGTGGCCTCTGCTAAAGATGTGGACGGCACTTCCCTCTCCAGCCGTATACAGATCCAGGGCGAAGTAGATACGGATACAGCCGGAGAATATGTGCTGACCTACTTTGTTACTTCTTCCGAAGGCGTATCCTCCGCCAAAAAAGAGCTGAAAGTAACGGTCCGGTAAACATCATATACGTAAGCTGAAAAAAAGCGCTGTAAAACAGATCATTCTGCTTTACAGCGCTTTTACATTGCTTTTTTAAACAGTACCGGGTACTGTCCTGTATATTTATCAATTATTTTTTGCCAGGCGTTTTCTGGATACAACTGCTGTACCGGAAAGTAATGCTGCAGCAGCAGCGGCGTAGATCACCAGATCTCCCTCACCTGTTTTCGGTGCTGTGGAAGTTTTATCCTCGGTCTCTGTAGTGATCTTTTCACCTTCGGGACTGGCATCCGCCATAACACACTGGCTCATACCAAACACCATCATTAATGAACACATCAATACCATTAATCTCTTTTTCATGATCTTACCTCCTTTTACTGATCAGCTGTGTTTATTCTATTTTTTCATAAAATACATTAAGTATCATCTGATAAAGAGCTTTATTATCGGGGATAAACTCGGCATATTTGCCGCCATCCACCACTTCACCCTGGACAGTCATCATATCTCCGCCGCTAAAACCGGTGGTCACCACCAGCGAAGCCAGATACATGGCCTGGGACGGGCTGATATCCGTTATCATATATTCGGAAGCCGTCTGATACAGATCCAGAACTACGGTCGGGTTAGCTTTGATCTCCGACAGCGTTTTCTGCATAAATGCACTCAGATACTGCTTTTGACGCTCCATACGCAGGCTGTTGGATTCCAGAAGCTCTGTGTCCCTGCTGCGCACATAGGTATGCGCCTGCTCACCAGTCAGGGTAACAATACTGCCCTGTTTTAATGCGGGGTCACGCTCGGACATATCTTCAAGTATCTCCACCGTAACGCCGCCCACGGCATCGTTCAGCACGCTGATACCGTCCAGATCCAGCGCCATATAGGCATTGATCGGCATACCGTACATCAGACGGGAGACCGCCTCTGCTGTATTCAGGCAGCTGCCCTCTTTGCCGTCTCCGTAGGCATATGCCAGACAGAGCTGTCTGTTTTCTGTGCCTATATAATTGCCCTGCACATTGTAAAGACTGATATCTACCATGGCTTCCCTGGAAATATTGATCAGAGTCAGCCGGCCGGTATGTGTATCCAGCGATGCCAGAATGATCACATCCGCCTGTCCGTTCTCACCAATATTGTCATCACTGGTGTTCTGGATAGATCTGTCCACACCCATGCAGAGGATATTGATAACATTGTCATTATAGCAATATTTCTCACCATTGTAAACTATGAACTTTCCTTCCTCGTCCACCTGCACGTCTTCCGGAGCCGTGATCTCCGTCTGGGTCTTGGCTTCTTTGATCTGGTTTTCACCCCTTTTTCCCACAACGATCACACCGGCGGCCACTCCGGCCACCAGAAGAAGCAGTACACCCAGAACCGTCATACTGACCACCAGCGCTCTACTATGACTGCGGTGATGGGAATGACGGTGATGCCGTTTTCTCCTGTGGG
>CALZMS010000269.1 GCA_945788595.1 uncultured Lachnospiraceae bacterium | reverse complement strand
GGAACGAATACCACAGCGTATAAAATGGCTCGTCAGTTTGGGATAGAAGCAAAGCTGCCGATCCTGATCGCGGAGAAAACAGGACCGCATTTTGCGGTAGGTGATACCTGTTACAGCTGGGCGGAGGATGTGCCTGTCTTTAATCCGGACGGCAAGGAGATTGTTGCCCGGGATAATGAAGTGTCTCTGCTTAGAAAGACAGATCCTTCGAAGGCGTATCTGAATTGTCATACGGATATTACGATTCCTTATGATGAGCTGGGGCTTCTGGCGGTGGAGGACCGGGATGGACGGATGACAGAGATCATCCGGGATGGACGGTTTGTGCTGCCGGGGACGGAAGAACTGAATATACCATTGGATGAGATGGATGGAATGGTGATGGTGTGAGGGTGACGCGGCAGCTGGTGGGATATATATGTAGTTTAAAACGATTAAAGCGCGTTTTTAGTCTGTAGGAGATCCAGTGCCTACGGAGTCTTATGAGCGAAGGCATTCCTGAGCTCATTAGACGAAGTTGGTACTTAGCTCCTACAGACGTTGCGCTTGTTTTAAACTACATATATATCCCACCAGCTGCCGCGGACTGGTTTTCGTCCGGTGACGTAATCTTTTTATATTTGAAAAAATATGTATTTTTTGAAACACTGAGTGTATTGGGATATTGACATTACTTATGGGAATCGTTACAATGACGATAAGAAGTGATTATCTTAGTAACTTATTCATTAGCTTATCTTATAAGAAGGAGAGGTTATTTAACATGGCAAAAGTAGGTATTGTGATGGGCAGTGATTCAGATATGCCGATCATGGCAAAGGCGGCAGATATTCTGGATAAACTGGGTGTAGAGTATGAGATGAAGATCATTTCCGCACATCGTGAGCCGGATATTTTCTTTGACTGGGCAAAGACAGCGGAAGAAAGAGGCATTAAGGTCATCATTGCAGGTGCAGGTATGGCAGCACATCTGCCGGGTATGTGTGCAGCACTTTTCCCGATGCCGGTTATCGGTATTCCGATGCATACCACTTCTCTTGGCGGAAGAGATTCTCTGTATTCTATCGTACAGATGCCTACAGGTATTCCGGTGGCAACAGTAGCTATTAACGGCGGAGCCAATGCAGGTATTCTGGCTGCCAAGATCCTGGCTGTGTCAGAGCCTGAGCTTCTTGAAAAACTGAAAGCATATGCAGAGGAAATGAAAGAGCAGGTAGTGGCTAAGGACGCCAGACTGCAGGAAACAGGTTACAAAAATTATTCAAAATAAAAAACGGAGGATTCTCTATATGGATTACAAGACATCCGGTGTGGATATTGAGGCTGGTTACAAATCAGTAGAGCTGATGAAGGAACACGTAAAGAAAACGATGCGCGAGGAAGTACTGGGCGGTCTGGGTGGATTCTCCGGTGCTTTTTCCCTGGCAAAGATCAAAGAGATGGAAGAGCCTGTGCTGCTGTCCGGAACTGACGGCTGCGGAACCAAGGTAAAGCTGTCTATCGTTATGGATAAACACGATACCATCGGTATCGATGCTGTTGCTATGTGTGTAAACGATATCGCCTGCGCCGGCGGTGAGCCGCTGTTTTTCCTGGATTATATTGCCTGCGGCAAGAACTATCCGGAGAAAATCGCAGATATTGTTAAGGGTGTTGCCGAGGGCTGTCTGCAGTCTGAAGCTGCGCTGATCGGTGGTGAGACTGCTGAGCATCCGGGACTGATGCCGGAAGAGGATTATGATCTGGCCGGTTTCGCTGTTGGTGTTGCAGACAAAAAAGATATGATCACGGGAGAAAATCTCGCAGATGGCGATGTCCTCATCGGTATGGCTTCCTCCGGCGTTCACTCCAATGGATTTTCTCTGGTAAGAAAGATTTTCGAGATCACCAAAGAATCTCTGAATACATATTATGATGAACTGGGTAAAACTTTGGGCGAGACTCTGCTGGCTCCCACCAGAATTTATGTGAAAGCTTTAAAGAGCATCAAGAATGCCGGCGTTACTGTAAAAGCCTGCAGCCATATTACCGGCGGTGGATTTTATGAGAATGTTCCGCGTATGTTAAAGGACGGCGTACGCGCTGTGATCGAGAAGGACAGCTATCCGGTACCGCCCATCTTCAAACTGATGGCTGAGAAAGGTAACGTGGAAGAGCAGATGATGTACAATACCTTCAATATGGGTATCGGTATGATCGTTGCTGTGGATAAAAACGATGTGGATAAAGCCATGGAGGCTATCAAGGCTGCCGGTGATACTCCGTATGTGATCGGCCGCATTGAAGCCGGAGAAAAAGGAGTTACCTTATGCTAAATATGGTAGTAATGGTATCCGGCGGCGGTACAAATCTGCAGGCCATCATGGATGCCATTGATAACGGTACGATCACCAATGCCCGTATTGCCGCGGTGATCAGCAACAATAAAAATGCTTATGCGCTGACCCGTGCCGCAAACAAAGGTATTCCGGCAGAGTGCGTTACCCGTGCCGATGTGCCGGATTGCGCCGAGTATGATAAAGTGCTTCTTGAGACTGTGCAGAAATATCAGCCGGATCTGGTGGTGCTGGCGGGATGTCTGGTGGTGATTCCGAAGATCATGGTGGACGCATTCCCCAACCGGATCATCAATATCCATCCGGCACTGATTCCTTCTTTCTGTGGTACAGGCTACTAC
>CALZMS010000268.1 GCA_945788595.1 uncultured Lachnospiraceae bacterium | reverse complement strand
AATCAGGATCTTGTTAAACACAGTTCTCCCTCCCTATTATAATTTCTTTACTCTAAACAGCGGCTGTCCGTACTCTACTTTCTGCTCATTGCTGACAAGAATAGCTTCGATCTCGCAGTCATATTCGCACTGGATCTCATTCATCAGCTTCATGGCTTCCAGAATACATACGGTCTGTCCATTCTTTACATGGTCACCGACACGCACAAAGGCCGGTACATCCGGAGCTGCCGCAGAATAGAAAGTACCAACGATGGGAGAAGTGATGTATAAAGCTTCATCATCTTCCTCAGCTGCCGTCTCTACAGCTGCTGCCGGAGCTGCCTGAGGCGCTGCGGCTGCCATGACCGGCGCTGCACCACCGGCAATCACCGGCGGATTATCCAGCTTACTCATGCTGATTTTGATGTCTCCCTCTTTGTACGTAAACTGCGTCAGTGATGATGCCTCAACCAGTTTGATCAGTCCTTCAATTTTTTCTAAATTCATGTTTCTTTATCTCCTTTTTCTATACAAACAGTTTACTGATACGCTTGGACACCAGACGGCAGTCCAGCACCTCCTTACAGGGGGTATGAATCTGGCTTCGCATGGCCACATACTGTTTTTCTTCCTCAAGATACAATCTCTGCGCTTCCTCTACAGTGATCGCCTGGAAACGGATCTTATGATCTGTCTTTCTCTGTACCATTTTCGGAATATCCACAGTAGCTACTGTAGCGATCTTGGCATAACCACCTGTTGTCTGCCGGTCAGCCAGCAGAATAATAGGCTTGCCGTGAGCCGGAACCTGAATGGAACCAAAAGCGATACCATCAGAAATAATGTCCGAACCATTCTTTGATGCAATGAAGGGGCCTTCCAGACGGCAGCCCATGCGGTCAAAATCGCTGGTCACCGAATATGTCTCACTGAGCAGGGTGTGTATTCCCTGCTTCGTAAACATGTCATCCTGCGGTCCCATCAC
Source organism: uncultured Lachnospiraceae bacterium (assembly GCA_945788595.1). Taxonomy (GTDB): domain Bacteria; phylum Bacillota; class Clostridia; order Lachnospirales; family Lachnospiraceae; genus UBA11957. Next base: position 1,713 of record CALZMS010000268.1, on the reverse strand, counting down.
CACCCGCAAGGTAACCTCTTCCTCGTCAAACTCATCCAGATCGAGCTTGCGGGATAAGAAATACGGCAGATATCTTCTCTTGATACGGAATCCGATATAATCCTCATCCTTGAGCTTTCTTCCCTTGTATCCGCCGATCTTGCTCTTTAAATTTGTACAGCGGCTTCCCATGACCACTGGAATATCCAGATAACTGGAAAAAGCGATATAACCCCTGCTTCCCGTCCGGGCACTGCCAAATTTCAGGATATCACCGCGCTTCATATACAGCGCTGTATACATTGGCACCGGTTCCCCATTGACTGTTGGCTGGAAATCGCCTCCGGTAATGGCAATGATCGTATCGGAAGTAAACTGCAGTGTCGGTCCGATCAGTGTAAACTCTAAAACCGCCTCATTTTCCGGATTGTCCAGAAGCAGATTGGCGATCTTAAAAGAACGGACATCCATGACACCGGCCACAGAAAAGCCCTGACTCTGGTAGCCATTTCTTCCCAGATCCTGTACGGTGGTCAGCATACCTGCTTTTAACACTCTTATGCCCATAGCCTACACCTCTCCTTCATGTACCACACACTGGTATTCTCCCCGGTCCACCAGTTCTTTGATACGCTTGAATTCCTCTCCGTCTATCCGCACAAAACGGATATAATCTCCTGCTTCCACAAGGATCGGCACTTGCCTCTCCGGGTCGTAGGTCTTTACCGGTGTCAGTCCCATCAGCTGCCATCCTCCCGGAGAATCCATCGGATAGATACCTGTCTGGGAACCACCGATGCCGACGCTTCCGGCTGCGATCTTGATACGCGGATTAGCAAGACGCGGCGTATGGATCCTCTCGTCCAGACCGCCAAGGTACGTAAATCCCGGAAGGAATCCCAGCATATAGATCAGATAATCCCGGGAAGTATGAATATCAATGACCTCTTCTACAGAAAGTCCGGCATGATCCGCAATATTCTGGATATCCGGACCATACTCGCCGCCATAGCATACGGGAATCTCAAATACTTTTTTCCGTTTCGCACCGGCTTTGATCTCCATTTTTAAAATGCCTTCCATTCTCTCTTTTATCTCCGCAAAAGTGATCACGCGGGGATCGTAGTTGATCAGCAGTGAACAAAAGGCAGGAATGATATCTGTCACACCGACAATGTGCTGTTCCCGCATCATCTGTACGGTGGCAGATATCCTGTAATTGATCTCAGGATCAATGGTATTGCCGAACTGAATCAGCACTGAGCTGTCGCCGGCTGTGAGAATTTTTGTATCCTGCATATGCATTTTCTCCCATCAAAGCTGTAATTTGGACAAAGGGCGCCAGAAGATCCGGCACCCTTTGCTCCGACATTTTTCTTTTTAATTAAATTAGAACAAACCGCCCAGTTTGGAAATGAATGTCGGTATACCCAGGTATGCAGCCAGAATAACTACGATAACGCCGAGAACCGTAAGTACCACCGGATGCTTGTAGCCTTCCGGCATGATTTTCTTGCTGTGAGCACCTACCAGACATACGCCCAAGGTAATCGGCAGAATCAGACCGTTGAAAGCACCGGCCAGAACCAGCAGAGTCGCCGGGTTGCCCAGGATCAGCATGATCAGTGTGGAAACAGCGATAAAGCCAATGATCCATAAATTTTCATGCTCCTCAATGCTCTTGGAGAAGGTCTTCAAGAAGGATACGGATGTATAGGCTGCACCGATAATGGA
>CALZMS010000267.1 GCA_945788595.1 uncultured Lachnospiraceae bacterium | reverse complement strand
GTAGAAGATGAAGTAAAAATCGATACCGCCAAGCTTTACAAGGAACTGGAAAGCAAGGCAAAGGAAGAGGCATCGAGAAAAGCAAAAGAGTATGTTGTTACGGCTATTCAGAAATGCGCAGTAGATCATGTCGCTGAGACGACAATTTCTGTTGTGCAGCTGCCGAGTGATGAGATGAAGGGACGCATCATCGGCCGCGAGGGTCGTAATATCCGTACACTGGAAACATTGACAGGCGTTGACCTTATCATTGATGATACGCCGGAAGCTGTTGTACTTTCCGCATTTGATCCGATCCGCCGTGAAGTTGCCCGTGTGGCTCTGGAAAAGCTGATCGTTGATGGCCGCATCCATCCTGCAAGAATTGAGGAAATGGTGGAGAAGGCCCGCAAGGAAGTAGAAAACCAGATCCGTGAAGAAGGCGAAAGTGCTGCACTGGAAGTTGGGGTACATGGCATCCATCCGGAGCTGATCCGTCTTTTGGGACGTATGCGATTCCGTACAAGCTATGGACAGAATGCGCTGCGTCATTCCGTAGAAGTTGCACAATTGTCAGGCCTTCTGGCCGCAGAGGTGGGAACCGATGTACGTATGGCAAAACGTGCAGGCCTGCTGCATGATATCGGTAAATCTATCGATCATGAAGTAGAAGGATCACATATCCAGATTGGTGTGGATCTTTGTAAAAAATACAAAGAGTCTGCCACAGTTATTAATGCTGTTGAATCGCATCATGGTGATGTGGAACCCACATCCCTTATTGCCTGTATTGTACAGGCTGCGGACGCAATCTCTGCAGCAAGACCGGGTGCCCGTCGTGAGACGCTGGAAACATACACAAATCGTCTGAAACAGCTGGAGGATATCACCAATTCCTTTAAGGGCGTGGAGAAATCTTTTGCTATCCAGGCCGGACGTGAAGTTCGTGTCATGGTAGTTCCTGATCAGGTAAATGATGCTGATATGGTTCTGCTGGCCAGAGATATCGCCAAGCAGATCGAGGCAGAACTTGAATATCCGGGTCAGATCAAGGTAAGCATTATCCGCGAAAGCCGTGCTATTGATTATGCAAAGTAAGTAACAAAAAAGAGATGTCTGAGAGGCATCTCTTTTTTAATGCCATTTCTTATTTGAAAATATCCGGGATACTTTATTTGAGTGCATATCTTACGGCCGGGCTGCGTACAAGTAATACATCTGACGGTGCAAAAAGGGGTAGGAAGTTGGAAAATAATAAGGACAGAACAAAAACTGCAGAAGACCTGCTTTTGTTGTGTTGGTTTCTGGGCGGCTATCTTCTGGGATGTCTGGCCATGAATCTGTATTGGAGATTTTCGGACAGAGCTTCTGCTTTTGCTTTTCATATAGCTGTATATGAAAATGCAGTGTGGAACATTTCTAAAGAAGATCTGTTCTGGCAGATTCTAAGAAGAGATCTCTGGCTTATGAGCCTTTTGTTCCCCTGTGGTCTTGTTTCCTGGGGTGGCCGTATTGTGTGCGGCATGTTAGGCATTGGTGGTTTGCTTCTGGGGCTGTTAACATCGGGGATTCTTCTGTCCGAGGGAATATACTGGTGGCTGAAGGGGCTGCTGTGGATGATGCCTTGTTTTTTGTGCAGTGGTTCTGTTTTAGCAGGGGAAATCCTTACGGTATGGCGGGGAACATATCGCCTGCAAAGAAAAAGAGAGCCGATCGTATGGCAGATACTGTCGTACCTGGGACATATTTTGCTGGTCATCTGTCTGACGATTCTGGCCTGCCGGGTAGAAAGTGTTGCGCTCCTTATTTTTTTTACAAAAAATTAATTATGACAAAAATGTTAAAAATACCATATATAGTTGTAAAAAAATAGAAAAGAACAAGATATTGTAAAAGAAATTACAAACGTAAAAATATTGAAAAATAAAGGAAAAATGATGTTTGATTTTTGTAAAAAAGTGTGTTTAAATATGTTACATAAGCTGTCAGAAAGGGAGAAAAGACAGCCTTACGAATGAGGAAGAGAGAGTATGACAAACGAGATTCAGGAATTTATGACTTACCTGCACGATGACAAAAAGTCATCGGCCAATACAGAGGCATCCTACAGACGGGATCTGCAAAAGGCGGCCGCTTTTTTTGAACAGCAGAAAATAACGGATGTACGTGAGATAACATCTACGAATATCCGTTCATATCTTCTTTATCTGGAAAAACAGAATTTTTCGTCTGCGACAGTTTCAAGAAACGTGGCATCACTGCATGCTTTTTTCCATTATCTGTTCAAAGCGAGAAAAATTGAAGAGGATCCTTCCGAAAAACTGCATCCTCCGAAAGTAGAAAAAAAGATGCCGGTGATCTTAAGTACGGCACAGGTGGATAAACTGATGAAACAGCCAAATCCGGAAACGGTAAAAGGAATTCGTGATCGCGCCATGTTGGAGCTGTTATATGCTACAGGGATCCGTGTTAGCGAATTGATCAATCTTACTCTTTCGGATGTGAATTTGCAGCTGAATTATATTGTCTGCCACGACAGAGAACGTATGATTCCTTTTGGAGATGCAGCTCGAAAAAGTTTGCAGACGTATCTGGGAAGTGCCAGACCGAGACTGGTGGAGGGGGCAGATTGCCAGTATCTTTTTCCGAATTGTTCGGGAAAACAAATGAGTCGTCAGGGATTCTGGAAGCTCTTGAAGGGG
>CALZMS010000266.1 GCA_945788595.1 uncultured Lachnospiraceae bacterium | reverse complement strand
GAGGGGTATACCACAAAAGCTGCTTGGAGACTGGCTGACTGCCTGAACCTGGAAGCTATCAAACTGATTTCTGAGAATCTGCGTGACGCTGTAAATAATACACCGGAAGGCCGTGAAGGCATGGCTCTGGGCCAGTTTGTTACCGGTATGGCTTTCTCCAATGTAGGTCTTGGTATCGCTCATTCTATGGCACATACACTGGGTGCTGTATATGATACACCCCACGGTGTAGCCTGCGCTATGATGCTTCCTATTGTTATGGAGTACAATGCAGAGACTACAGGTGAGAAATACAAAGATATCGCTGAGGCTATGGGTGTAGATACCACAGGCATGTCTCAGGAAGAATACAGAAAAGCAGCTGTAGAGGCAGTTCGCAAGCTGTCCGCTGATGTAGGTATTCCGGCCAAGCTGGAAGCTCTGAAGGAAGAGGATCTGGAATTCCTGGCACAGTCCGCATATGCCGATGCCTGCTGCCCGGGCAACCCGAAAGAGACCTGCGTAGAGGATCTGATAGAGCTGTTCCGCAAGCTGATGTAATTTCATAGGATACATACAGGCCCTGCCGGATAAATAGCCGGCGGGGTTTGTCAGGTAAAGCAGATCCCATATTGTTTTGAGAGAAAAGCAGAGCATTTAGTTATGTCAGAGGAGAGAAAAATGATTATCGAAGGAAATGAAAAAGAAAAAGCAGCCATGGCAGAATTTCACAAAGGGAATCGTCCGGAAGGACTGCGCCTGCAGGAGGAATTTGCCAGTGAATTCCGTACAGAATACGCTGAAAAAGATCACTGCCCCTGTAAAAAGGCCTGTCGTTATCACGGCAACTGCAAGGAGTGTGTGGCCATCCACCGCGCCCATCAGGAGCATGTGCCAAACTGCATGAGGCCGATCATCAATGCGAAAATAAAGATTCTGTCTGAGCTTACGGAGCATACGATCGCCAATGAAATCGAAGCTCCCCACGAAGTGCTTCGGAAAGAGTTTCAGTAATCAAGGGATGGATTTTATGTTCTCCTGTAAACAATCAGACGGGGAAGTAAAATAGTCAAATCTGGTCTGCAAATCAGAGGTAACAGTCATACTAATTTATGAAATATGAATATTAGTCTGCAAGAAAATAGAGTTTTGCAGATTATTCGGAAAAAAATGATATCGCAGTCCGCTTTGATTATGGAAAAAGCAGACTGCGATATCATTTTTTTCAAATTTGTCTGATGAGATTATAAAACGAAATTATACGGAGCCTCTATTCAAACAACTGCACAAATTCCCGCGCAGCCTGGGTGACCGGCACATTTCCCGCAGAAGCGAGAACCACTTTTCGGGAGGGCATTTCCTCAGCCAACATGATAGGAAACAGTTTATCATGATCAGTTAAGCAGTATTCCGGAACAAAAGCCAGTCCCAGACCGATGGAAGCCAGATCCAGCAATACATCGTTGGAATCCAGCTCTATCTCCGGTACCAGCTCCAGCTGCTCTTTGCGGAACATCTGGTGCAGAAATTCGTTGGTGGTGCTGTGACGGTCCAGCATAAGGATCGGGTAATTCTGGATCTCTTTTAATGAAACTTTGCGGTTTTCCAGCTGGGGATAATGGGCACGGCTGGCAGTAAAAACATCGTGAAATTCATTGATTACCTGCAGCTGCTCCCGGTTTCCCATGCGGGAATTGGGATAGTTAGTCACGATCAGATCCACCTGTCCGCTTTCCAGAAGATCCACGCATTTTAAGGAAGTCTGGTTAATGATGCGGATATGCACCTTGGGATACAGCTTGTGGTACTGATTCAGATAGGGAATCAGCAGATAGCGGCAGATCGTGTCAGTGGCACCGATGCGAAGCTGTCCACCGCCGAGACTTCCTGCTTCCATCAGATTAATTTCCCCCTGGCGGATCAGCTGGATCGCCGGTTCGATATGGCGAAGTAAGGTCTCACCCTCAGGGGTGAGCTGTACGCTTTTGGTGCTGCGGACGAAAAGCGGTGTGCCAAGCTTTTTTTCCAGAGTTTTGACAGACTGGCTGACAGCAGACTGGGAGATGTAAAGCTGGCGGGAGGCCTCAGAAAAGCTTAATGTTGTGGCTACATGATAAAATACTTTATATAATTCATAATTAATATCCATTTTATTAGTACTCCTTATAAGTGACTTTATTATAGCATTCCCTTTGTTGACAGGCAAGCTACTTTTTAGTAGTATAAAAACGAAAAATACTTTATCAAGACAGTGTAACAGATTGAAGAGGTAGAACATGATACAGACGATTGCGACCGTAGAGCTTCCTGTGGATGAACAGCTGGTGCTGGAAAAGAACCGAATGGAGCCCCAGAGAAAGACCGGGCAGGAGAAGAGAATTTCTCTCGTGACAGGAATTCACGGAGATGAGCTTCTGGGAATGTATGTTTTATATGAAATACAGAGGAGGGTACAGAAGGAGCCGGAAAAGCTTACAGGAATTCTGGATATTTATCCGGCCATTAATCCGCTTGGTATTGATTCCATCAGCCGCGGACTTCCGCAGTCGGATATTGATATGAACCATATTTTTCCCGGAAATGAAAACGGTAATCTGACGGAATACATGGCTTCGCAGTTGATCGACGATATGATCGGTTCGGATCTGTGTATCGATGTGCACGCCAGTGATATTTTTCTGAAAGAGATCGTTCAGGTGCGTATGCAAAAG
>CALZMS010000265.1 GCA_945788595.1 uncultured Lachnospiraceae bacterium | reverse complement strand
TATGCCGGAAAAATGGAAGCTGGTGGTGATCCGCCAGACCTCCGCGCAGTTTCGTGCCGTGAAGGAGCAGATCTGCCGCAAGGATGTAGAGGATATCATCATCGCCACGGATGCCGGCCGGGAAGGTGAGCTGGTGGCCCGGTGGATCCTGGAAAAAGCGGATTGTCATAAGCCGTTAAAACGTCTGTGGATCTCTTCTGTAACAGACAAGGCTATACGTGAGGGATTTTCTCATTTACGCCCCGGAAAAGAGTATTATCCCCTGTACCGTGCCGCTGTGGCCCGGGCTGAGGCAGACTGGCTGGTGGGTATCAACGCCACCAGAGCATTAACCTGCAAGTACAATGCCCAGCTGTCCTGCGGTCGTGTGCAGACACCGACTCTGACTATCATAGCGGCCAGAGAGCAGGAAATCCGTGAGTTTAAACCTCAGCCGTATTATGGCATGAAGGCGGTGGCTCAGGGTGTGACCTTTACCTGGACGGAAGAAAAGAGCGGTTCCCGAAGGAGCTTTGACAAAGAGAAACTAGAAAAGCTGCATGCAGGCTGTGCAGGGGACACAATGACTATCGAGGAAATTTTTCGTAAATCTAAGAAAAGCTATGCTCCTGCTCTGTACGATCTGACCACTCTGCAGCGGGAGGCTAATGCGAAATACGGTTTCTCCGCAAAGGAAACCTTAAATATGATGCAGCGTCTCTACGAAAACCATAAGGTTCTGACATATCCCCGAACCGACTCCCGGTACATCACCTCTGATATGGTGGGAACGCTTGTGGAGAGACTGTCAGCCTGCGCCACGGGACCTTACAAAAAACTGGCGCTGAAGCTTTACAAACAGAATATAAAAGGAAACAAATCCTTTGTGGACAATGCGAAGGTGTCCGATCATCACGCCATCATTCCCACAGAGCAGTATGTGCATCTGGAGGATATGAGCGTGGAGGAACGAAAAATATATGACATGGTAGTGCGCCGTTTCCTGGCGGTTCTTTCCCCGGCCTGTGAGAGTGAAGAAATCTCTGTGAAGGCTGTTCTGGGGAAAGAATGCTTCGTAACCCGGGGCAGTGTGGAAAAAGTTCCCGGCTGGCGGGAGGCATATGAGAGCGGTTATACAGATCCGGACGAGGAAGATGAGAATCCGGACAGCTTTACCAGCGCGCCGCCGGTACTGGCAGAATGGAAGAAGGGTACCCGCGTGAAGGTGGATAGGCTGACAATTACAGAGGGAAAAACTACACCGCCGCCCTATTTCACTGAAGGTACACTGATCGCAGCCATGGAAAATCCCGTGAAATACATGACCCAGAAAAACAGTACTCAGGCAAAAACACTGGGAGAGACAGGCGGTCTTGGCACAGTAGCTACCCGGGCGGATATCATCGAAAAGCTGTTTGGCAGTTTTCTGATGGAGAAAAAGGGAAACGAGATCCATATCACCTCCAAAGGCCGTCAGCTGCTGAAGCTGGTGCCGGAGGATCTGAAAAAGCCGGAGCTTACGGCAGATTGGGAGCTGCGGCTTAAAGGTATCGCTGCCGGTAAGGAAAAGGATCAGCAGTTTATGGCGGAGATCCGGGAGTATACAAAGAGCCTGATCAGCGAGATCAAAGGCGCTGAAGGTAACTTCCACCACGACAACCTGACCAGCAAAAAGTGCCCGGACTGCGGTAAATTTATGCTGGAAGTCAATGGTAAGCATGGAAAGATGCTGGTATGCCAGGACAGAGAGTGCGGCCACAGCGAAACCATTGCCCGCCACACCAATGCCCGGTGCCCCGTATGTCATAAGCGGATGGACCTGGTGGGACAGGGTGAGGGACAGCGCTTTGTCTGTGTCTGCGGTCACAAGGAGAAGCTGAGCTCCTTTGAAGAGCGCCGTGCGAAAGAAGGAAAAGGCGTCAGTAAGCGGGATGTGGCCAATTATATGCGAAAGCAGGCAAAGGAAGCCAGTGAACCTGTCAATAATGCTTTTGCGGATGCGCTGAAGAATATCCGGCTTTAGGGGAATGGATAAGATAAACATCATTGTTCTAAAATAAATTGTTTGTGCAAAGGGGCTGTTGGGCGATTGGAAGCTATCACCAACAGCCTTTATGTCTGAATATCACAAACAGGACTTATATCTGAACCGTGAGGATATGACATTTTAGAATAATAGATATTCTTCCGGGGGTTTACGAGGCAGGCAAAATTGTGATATTATTTTGATGCAATACGCGACAGAGAGGTGTGGCATATTGCATTAATTTTTTATGCCATATATATTTTTGAATGGTCAGAGTACAGGGGGATGAATTGTTCTAACTGTAAGGAAGATCGTTTGTTAAAAATAGTTGCGGAAGAAAGGAAAGAAAATGCGAGGAATATTCTCACAGAAAACACAGATTCGAAAAGAAATCTTCACCGAGATCGCCCGTCTGGCCTATGAGGGCGGCGGCAGCCAGGAACTGGAAGAGCTGCCTTACAAGATCATTCCCGGAGAGATCGCTACATACCGTGACAGTATTTTCCTGGAGAGAGCCATTGTAAGCGAGCGCCTCAGGGTGGCCATGGGTATGTCCCTGCGGCCGATGACAGAGCATGCACCCATCTCAAAAGGTCTGGATGAAAGTATGATCGAGGAGAAATATTATGAACCACCGCTGATCAATATCATCAAATTTGCCTGCCATGCCTGCCCGGAAAAAAGAGTT
>CALZMS010000264.1 GCA_945788595.1 uncultured Lachnospiraceae bacterium | reverse complement strand
ATCGCCAGACTGCCAAGAACGACAGAACCGCCGCAGCACATGGTCAGAATACCGGCAAGACTCAGCGCTAAGGCAGCGGTTGACATACCATTATTAGAAGTATTTTGCATAATGAAAGACCTCTTTCGTTTGATTTTAACAGTATTGTAACACTACCGACATATGAAAACAACTGGAGAACAGTTGTTTTGGACATTACCTGGTAAAGATAAAAAGATAATATACACAGGAGAAACTGGTTTAGAATATTTATACAGTGTTTTTGTAAAGATGACTGTAGAAATATGAAAAAACGGATGTTGTCTGATTAATATATTGTCTCTGCAAATATGTCAGAAAGGAATAAGGAGGAATAAAAGTTTGAACATAATCAAAAAAATAAGTGAAGAACTGGAAGTAAAGGAATGGCAGGTGCAGGCCGCCGTCGATCTGATCGACGAGGGCTGTACGATCCCCTTTATTGCCCGTTACCGTAAGGAAAAAACAGGCTCTCTGAACGATGAAGTCCTCAGAAACCTGGGAGAGAGACTGACATACCTTCGCAATCTCGAAGAGAAAAAGGCACAGGTCATCGCTGCCATCGAAGGCCAGGAAAAGCTGACGCCAGAGCTGAAAAAACAGATTGAAGAGGCCCAGACCATGGTGGCCGTGGAGGATTTGTACCGTCCATATCGTCCGAAACGCCGTACCCGGGCCATGATCGCCAGAGAGCGGGGACTGGAGCCTCTGGCTCAGATTATTGCTTCTCAGCTGGTAAAGCAGCCTCTTTCCGAAGTGGCCGCAGCCTATGTCACAGAGGATGTGCCGGATGTACAGGCAGCTCTTTCGGGAGCGTCCGATATTCTTGCAGAGCAGGTTTCTGACGAAGCGGATTATCGTACCGCCATCCGCAAAATGACCTTCAGCGAAGGTATTCTGCGTACCGAGGCAAAGAAACCGGAGGAAAAATCCGTTTACGAAATGTACTACGATTACAATGAGCCGGTAAAACGGGTGGCCGGACATCGTGTGCTGGCCATTAACCGCGGGGAGAAGGAGAAAATCCTTACCGTGACTCTGGAAGCTCCGGAGACAGACATTCTTACCTGGCTGGAAAAACGTGTGATCCGCAAAAACGAGCCGGAAACCACAGAATTTCTCCGCCAGATGCTTACAGACAGCTACCGTCGACTGATCGCCCCGGCCATTGAGCGTGAGATACGCAATGAAATGACAGAAAAAGCTGAGGACGGTGCCATCAAAGTCTTTGGTAAAAATCTGACCCAGCTTTTGATGCAGCCGCCTATCGCAGGGGTGACGGTACTGGGATGGGATCCGGCCTTCCGTACCGGCTGTAAGCTGGCTGTTGTGGATCCGACAGGGAAAGTTTTGGATACGACGGTAATCTATCCCACAGCGCCCACCACACCGGCCAAGATTGCTGCTGCCAAGGAAACACTGAAAAAGCTGATCCGCAAATATCATGTGCAGCTGATTTCTCTCGGTAACGGTACCGCTTCCCGGGAATCCGAGGCTGTGATCGCTGAGACGCTGCATGAGCTTCCGGAAAAAGTAGCTTACGTGATCACCAATGAAGCAGGAGCCAGCGTATATTCTGCCAGCAAGCTAGCTACCGAGGAATTCCCCCAGTTTGATGTGGGACAGCGAAGCGCCGCCAGCATTGCCCGCCGTGTACAGGATCCTCTGGCAGAGCTGGTAAAAATCGATCCGAAGGCCATCGGTGTGGGTCAGTATCAGCACGATATGAACCAGAAAAAGCTGGGCGATACCTTAAATGGTGTGGTGGAGGATTGCGTAAACCACGTGGGCGTGGAGCTGAATACTGCGTCTGCGTCACTGTTGGAATACGTGTCCGGCATCAATAAGACTTTGGCAAAGAATATCGTGGCTTATCGTGAGGAAAATGGACGTTTTGAAAGCCGCAAGGAGCTGATGAAGGTGGCCAAGCTCGGACCAAAAGCCTTTGAACAGTGTGCCGGTTTCCTCCGGATCAGCAAAGGAAAGGATCCTCTGGACAATACGGGCATCCATCCGGAAAGCTACGACGCGGCGAAAAAGCTGCTGAAAGAGATGGGTATGAAGCCGGAGGATATTGCCAACGGCCCTTCTGTTTTCTTTATTAAAGATTATAAAAAGCTTGCAGATAAGCTGGAGATCGGCGAGCCGACTCTCCGGGATATGGTAAAAGAGCTGTCCAGCCCCGGACGTGACCCCAGAGAAGATATGCCCCTGCCGGTGCTTCGAAGCGACGTGCTGGATATCAAGGATCTGAAAGAGGGCATGATCTTAAAGGGAACGGTTCGTAACGTTATCGATTTCGGCGCTTTTGTGGATATCGGCGTTCACCAGGACGGTCTGGTACACATTTCCCGCATGACGAAAAAGTTTATTAAGCATCCGCTGGAAGTGGTGTCTGTCGGTGATGTGGTAGAGGTGAAGGTCATTTCCGTGGATGTGGCGAAGAAGAGGATCGGTCTGTCTATGATTCTGGACTAATACAGGGAAAGAATATTTTTTGCAGTTTTCCATTTTTCTAGATAGATCACTTTGAATAGATGAATGATACATTATCGATTTCAAAATAGTTGCATATGCCACATCACTGTGCTATAGTAAAGAACGTAAAAAATACATAGGAATCTTCGGGGCGGGGTGTAATTCCCCACCGGCGGTATAGTCCGCGACCTGCGTATGGCAGCTGAACCGGTGTAATTCCGG
>CALZMS010000263.1 GCA_945788595.1 uncultured Lachnospiraceae bacterium | reverse complement strand
GGAGAGAGAGCGTTAAACCGATGCTGTCCCAATGGTTTTCGCCATAGTGAGCAGAGTGTCCGCGTTGTGGAAAAACTGGAAAAAAACGGTCGCGGACTGAACCTGACCCGGGAGGTGCGTGATGGGATTCTGAATCACCAGACGGCGGGAAAACCGAAGACCCTGGAGGGACAGGTGGTGCGTCTCAGTGATAAGCTGGCATATATTCACCACGATATGGATGATGCCATGCGGGCCGGTGTGATCAGTGAGGATGATATCCCTATTACACTGAGGATCGTGCTGGGTGATACCAATGCGGATCGGCTCAATACTATGGTGTACGATGTTATACATAACAGTATCGGCAAGGCGGAGGTGACCATGTCACCAAAAATCGGTGAAGCCATGATGAATCTGCGAAAATTGATGTTTACAGAGGTTTATACGAGTCCGCTGGTCAAAGCAGAAGAGGCAAAAGCTGTCCGTATGCTGGGAGAATTATTCACGTATTATTGTGAGCATCCCATGGAAATGTCGGAAGAATCTGTCCAGTTTTTGCAGCAGGGAGAAGCCGTGGAACAGGTGGCCTGTGATTATATTTCAGGTATGACAGATCAATTCTGTATACATAAATACAATACGATTTTTGTGCTGCAGGGATGGAAAGTTCTCTGAGTACAGAAGCTGTGGGGAGTATATATTACATGAGATATTCGGACGATATCATCGAAGAGGTGAGATCCCGCAATAATATTGTGGACGTCGTATCAGAGTATGTACGTCTGCAGAAAAAGGGAAGTTCATATTTTGGACTTTGCCCTTTTCATAACGAAAAATCACCGTCGTTTTCTGTTAGTCCGGGCAAGCAGATGTTTTATTGCTTTGGCTGTGGTGTAGGCGGCAACGTTTTTACTTTCCTGATGGAATATGAAAACGCTTCTTTTCCGGAAGTTCTGGAAAAGCTGGCGGACAGAGCAGGTATACAGCTGCCGAAACAGGAGTATTCCCGGGAAGAAAAACAGGAGGCGGACAAAAAGTCGGCGCTTCTGGCAATCAATAAGGCAGCAGCGCAGTATTATTACTATCAGCTGCGCACAGAGCGGGGGCAGCAGGCTATGGTTTATCTGAAGGGAAGGCAGCTTTCGGAGGATACCATGAAAAAATTCGGCCTTGGTTATGCCGGAAGATACAGCAGCGACCTGTACCGCTATCTGAAAAGTAAGAATTTTTCCGATGAGCTCTTGAAAATTTCCGGTCTGTTCAATGTGGATGAAAAACATGGCATGACAGATAAGTTCTGGAACCGGGTCATTTTTCCCATTATGGATGTCAATAACCGGGTGATCGGTTTCGGCGGGCGCGTAATGGGGGATGCCAAGCCAAAATATCTGAATTCACCGGAGACGATGATTTTTGACAAAAGCCGTAATCTTTACGGACTGAATATTGCGCGAAGCTCGCGAAAGAAAAATATGATCATCTGTGAAGGCTATATGGATGTGATCTCCATGCATCAGGCGGGATTTACGAACGCAGTTGCATCGCTGGGAACAGCGCTGACATCGCAGCAGTGCAGTCTGTTAAAGCGCTTTACCAATGAGGTGCTGGTCATTTATGACAGCGATGGTGCCGGTGTCAAAGCTGCGCTGAGGGCCATTCCTCTGCTGAAAGATGCCGGATTGTCCACCAAAGTCATTAATCTGGCCCCATACAAGGATCCGGATGAGTTTATTAAGGCGGAAGGCGCAGAGGCTTTTGCCAGACGTCTGGAGCAGGGAACCAATGGCTTCCTGTTTGAAATCGATAAGCTGCAGCTGGAATTTGATCTTAAGGATCCTCAGGGCAAGACGGATTTTTTCCATGAAATTGCCCGGCGATTATGCAGGTTTACCGATGAGATGGAGAGAAATAATTATCTTGAAACCATCTGTTCTCGGTACCGTATAGAGCCTCAGATGATGAAAAAGCTGGTAAATCAGCTGGCGTTGAAAGGCGTGGGAATCACGCCCCGGGCAGAAGATGCCACGCCGGTAAAACAGAAACAAAAGATAAAGGTAAGCGGATCAGATATGGCTCAGCGTCTGATGCTGACCTGGCTTACAACGTATCCTTCCATTTATGAAGGCATACGAAAGGTGATCACACTGACGGATTTTACCAATCCTTTGTATCACCGCATTGCAGAACTTCTGTTTTCCCAGATGGATAAAGGAAAACCGGAGCCTGCAGCCATTCTGGACAGGTTTCAGGATGTGGAAGAACAGAAAGAAGTGGCAGCTGTTTTGCATGCTCAGCTAAAACTGGAAAGTCAGGAGGACAGACAGCAGGCATTGATCGATGTGATGTTTCGCATGAAAGAGGACAGCCTCAAAAAACGTACCTCTGAGCTTGCCCAAAATGACAGTGAAGGGTTCATGAAGCTTTTAAAAGAAAAAAAAGATCTGGAAGAGCTGCGGACCAGAAAACAGAAACTGCATATTTCTTTTGAATAAGGATAAAATAAAAACAATGTATGGAAGGATGGAAATCTATGGAATTTGATATGGCGAAATTTGAGGAGAAAAAGAAGGGTCTCCTGGAGCTGGGAAAGAAAAAGAAAAATATTCTTGAGTATCAGGAAATCAGTGATTATTTCCAGGATTTTCCGCTTACTCAGGAACAGATGGAAGCCGTTCTTGATTATCTGGAGCAGATGAATATCGATGTGCTGCGCATGAATGCCATGGATGAGCCGGA
>CALZMS010000262.1 GCA_945788595.1 uncultured Lachnospiraceae bacterium | reverse complement strand
CCAACCGCATAACAGGTGCTGAGAAATGGTCTCCCATGGGATCTTCCGCAAATATGGAGGGCAGAACTCTGGCTCAGATCCTTGCCGGTAAAGACAAATCCTATCCGGGTGTCCTTGGTACCGGTGTAGTGAAGCTGCCGGGCATGAACTGCGGCCGTACCGGTCTGACAGAGGCGCAGGCAAAAGCTGCAGGTTACGATGTGATCACAGCCCTGGCTGTAACGGATGATAAAGCACATTACTATCCGGATGCAGCAACCTTTATCACAAAGCTGATCGCTGATAAGACAACACATAAGCTTCTGGGCGCACAGATCCTGGGCGCAGGAGCTGTAGATAAAATGACAGATATCGCTGTCATAGGTATTACCATGGGCGCAGTGCTGGAAGACTTTGAAAACGTGGATTTTGCTTATGCTCCGCCGTTTTCTACCGCAATCCATCCCTTTGTACAGGCTGTTTACATACTGCTGAACAAGCTGGATGGCACACTGGTCAGCATGACTCCGGCAGAATATGCAGAGGGCAAGGCTGACGGATACCGTGTTATTGATGCCGGTATGAAACCGTCCATCCATGGCGCTGATTATATCAATCTGACAGAGGTGAACGGAGAAATTCCGGGCATTGCAAAGGATGAGAAGCTTCTGCTAGTCTGTGCAAGAGGTAAACGTGCATACTTCCTGCAGAACAGACTGAGACATTTCGGTTATACAAATACAGTAGTACTGGAGGGCTCCACCGTGTTTAATGATGTTCGCGTAAAAAATGCTGCTGCTAAGATTTCCGCCGCAGATATCACAAAAGTAAAAGCCTGGGGCTTCTTATGGGATAAGACCACCGGTGACCGCTTCAACTGCCGTGTCATCACCAGAGACGGAAAGATCATCGCAGAAGAAAGCCGCGCCATTACCGAAGCTGCTGAGCTGTATGGCAGCGGCGAGATTGCCATGACCTCCCGTCTGACCGTGGAGATCCAGGGCGTTCCCTTTGAGAATATCGAGCCCATCCGTGAGTATCTGGCACAGTATGGCCTGATGACCGGTGGTACAGGCTCCAAGGTGCGTCCGGTAGTATCCTGTAAGGGTACCACCTGTCAGTACGGTCTGATCGATACCTTCGCTTTGTCCAATGAGATCCATGAGCGCTTCTTCCTGGGCTACAACGATGTTAAACTGCCGCACAAATTCAAAATTGCTGTCGGCGGCTGCCCGAACAACTGTGTAAAACCGGATCTGAACGATCTGGGTATTATCGGCCAGAGAGTACCGCAGATCGACTTTGAGAAATGCCGTGGCTGCAAGAAGTGCCAGATCGAGAAGGGATGTCCTATCAAAGTGGCACAGATGGTAGACGGAAAGATTACCGTGGATCCGGAGAAATGTAATCATTGCGGAAGATGTATCGGAAAATGTCCGTTCGGCGCATTTGAGGAGTACACCAATGGCTATCGTATCTACATCGGCGGAAGATGGGGCAAGAAGGTTGCCCAGGGCCGCTATCTGGACAAAGTATTTACCAGCAAAGAGGAAGTACTGGATGTAGTGGAGAAAGCTATCCTTCTGTTCCGTGAGCAGGGTGAGACCGGCGAGCGTTTCGCAGATACTGTAGCGCGTATCGGCTTTGAGAATGTGCAGGAACAGCTGCTGTCCAATGCTCTTCTGGAAAGAAAGCAGGAGAATCTGCAGGCTGTGAAGCATATGAAGGGCGGAGCTACCTGCTAATTTACAGACAATCTGAGTGAATTGATATAAAAATGCCGTATCCGGCCATTCTTTGGGGGAAAGAGTCGTCGGATGCGGCATTTTTATACATTTTTTGAAATTATCCCGGAAATTTGTAAAAATATAGGAATTTTTATATGCTTTAGTGCGACAGTGTGGTATATTCTCATCATCAGGAAACGAAAGAATCCTGAATGACAAAGTCGAATAACGAAACAGGTTTTTTCTTCCTTTCCCTTTCAAATTCTTTTTCCTGTTTCGTTGCCTAATATAAAATAAAAACACACAGCATGTTTCACTCCATGCTGTGTGTTTTTTTCATAGCTGTTCATGAAAACAATATAAAAACAGGCGTCTTTGAAAAACGGCAGTAATCAGCCATTTTTTCAAAGATGCCTGTAATAATTAAAAGGAATTACTTCTGTACGAATTCGGCTACGGCGCGGTCGAAGCCTTTGATATGTACATACAGCCATTCAATGACATTCTTGTTGACAGCCTCTACGAAGGCATCTGTGGGTCCTTCTTCCTCTGCCAGCATCTCGTGCAGCTCTGCAACGGCCTGCTTGAATTCTGCGTGTTTCTGCTTATGCTCTGCGATGCCCGGGAAACTTACTTTCTCCTGAAGTTCCTCTTCAGCGCTGAAATGGAAATCTGTGTAGTCTGCCAGGTAATCCAGCATCTTGATGGCCTGAAGTTTTCCGCCGCCCTCTTTACAGCAGGTAACCAGATTGTTGATTTTGTCAATCAGCTCCTTGTGCTGTCCGTCGATCAGTTCATTGCCTGTTTTCAGGCTGTCATCAAATATTGCTTGCATGGGTATGTCCTCCTGTATGCGTTTTATTTACTGGTTAAAATATATCATTATTTACTGTACAAATCAATTGTTATGGAGGAAACTGTGTATATTGTTGGAAAAATGGTTTGGTTTCCCTGGACAGGCACAATCACTTGCATATTGCGCAAATGGAGAATGAAAAAAATAGCCGAAAGT
>CALZMS010000261.1 GCA_945788595.1 uncultured Lachnospiraceae bacterium | reverse complement strand
TATATTTGTTGGGCAAAACAATCAAAGTGCGCCCTTAGCTTCAAAAAGATCCATCGCTTACGGAGACTTAGGCGCGAAAGCATTCTTGAGCGTCTTAGTCTCCGTTAGCGATTAGCCTTTCGAAGCGTTGCACTTGTTTTGCCCAACAGATATACAGCCCCCGGCCTCTCCCGCCTTCTGACCGCCGAACGTATTCCTAAATAATCTAAACTTTTTATTAAGCCCCCCACTTTTCTTGAATTGGCAAAAAACAGGTAATATAATAAACCCATTGTAATCCAAGCAAAATCGTGCGATAGAAAGGACAAAAAATGATCAAAAAATGTGTACAGAAACCCTACACCATCCTGGTGGCGGTGATCGTGGCACTGCTGATCGGAGCAGTCAGTCTGACAAAGCTGCAGACAGATCTTTTGCCGGATATGACGATTCCCTACATGGTAGTCATGACCACATATCCCGGAGCCAGTCCGGAAAAAGTAGAACGTGATGTGACCCAGCCCATGGAAAGTGCCCTGGGCACCATCAGCGGCGTGGAAAACGTGACCAGTACCAGCGCAGAAAACTACAGTCTAGTTATGCTGGAATTTGAAGACGATATGAACATGGATTCTGCCCTGGTAAAAGTGAACACGCAGCTGGAAACAGTAAAAAACGCGCTTCCGGAGAACTGTGGCTCACCCAACATCATGGAGATGAGTATGGACATGATGGCCACACTATATGCCAGTGTTACACAGGAAGATGCAGATATCTACGAAATTTCCGAGTTTGTGGAGGAAAACATCACACCTGAATTTGAGCGTATGGACGGCGTAGCCAGTGTCAGTACTCTCGGTCTTATAGAAAAAAGTGTGGAAGTACGCCTAAATCAGGATAAGATCGATGAAATCAATGAAAAAATTCTGAAAAAGACCAATGACAAGCTGGAAGAGGCAGCGGACGATCTGTCCGAAGCAAAAAGTAAGCTGAACAAATCGGAGTCCACCATCAATTCTCAGAAGAAAAAACTATCCAGTCAGCAGGAGAAAACATCGGATTCTCTGGCAGAAGCCAGTGTGGCCCTGGATAAAGCCCAGGCAACGAAATCTGCCTATGAATCACAGCTGACCAGCCTTCAGACGCAGAAAGCGGCTCTTGAAGCGGAGAAAAAAGCATATGAAGATAATCATATACCGGAGACCTACGATACCATTGACAGCACGCTGGGACAGCTCAGCGCATCCATGGGAGATATGGCATCCGCGTCAGGAGTGGTGATTCCCTCCGGTATCGCTGCGGCAGCCGCGGATAAAGATGGTTTTGAGTCCTTTAAAAGCTGGATGGGAGAAATAGGTATGGGGGAGCAGATTGCATCCCTGGACTATGATTCCCTGAAAAAAGTTTACGATGTGGTGACCACCCGGCTTCCGCAGATCGAGACAGAGCTTGCCAATATGGAAACAGAAATTGCAGCTACGGAGGCACTGGTATCAACTGTAAGCCAGCAGCTGGAAGGAATGGACGAACAGTATCAGCAGGTACTCAAAGGGTCCATGCAGGCGGCGGCTGGATTTGGTTCCGGCGAGGCTCAGATGGCAGCAGCGCAGACAGCCATTGAAAACGCAAGAGAAGAACTGGACAAAGCGCAGGAACAGTATGAGCAGTCTGTAGAAACGGCCAGGGACAATGCCAACATTAATTCTCTGGTGAGCATGGATACTTTGTCCGGCCTGATCTATGCACAGAATTTTGAGATGCCTGCCGGTTATATCGATGATGAGAACGATGAACAGTGGCTGTTAAAAGTCGGTGAAAATTTTGAAACCGTCGATGAGCTCAAAAGCATGGTACTCTGCCACATAGATGATATCGGGGATATTAAACTCAGTGATGTGGCAGATATCACCGTAATCGATAATGCCGGAGAAAGCTATGCAAAAGTAAACGGAGAGCAGGCGGTGATTCTTGCCATATACAAGAATAGTACAGCCAGTACCAGCGAAGTTTCCGGAGATTTTGACGACAAAGCGGCAGAGCTGGAAAATGAGTATGAGGGATTACATATTGAGGCATTGATGGACCAGGGTGACTATATTTCCATGTTTATCAGTGCCGTGGTATCCAGTATGGCCCTGGGTGCCCTGTTTGCTCTGGTGGTGCTGATTATCTTCCTTCAGGATGTCAAACCAACGGTAGTTGTGGCATTCAGTATCCCCTTCAGTGTACTGGTGGCATTGCTTCTGATGTATGCTTTTGATATTTCCGTCAATATGATGTCCCTGTCTGGTCTGTCCCTGGGCATCGGTATGCTGGTGGATAACTCGATCGTCGTAATTGAAAATATATACCGATTGCGGGCCAGAGGACTGGCTGCGCCAAGAGCAGCAGTACAGGGTACGGGACAGGTGGCAGGCGCTATCATATCCTCTACACTGACAACAATCTGTGTATTCCTGCCTATGATATTTACCAGCGGTATGGTGCGGCAGCTGATGCTTCCCTTTGCCATGACCATTGCTTTTGCCCTGCTGGCATCGTTAGTGGTGGCACTGTTTGTGGTACCGGTGATCGGATCCAATATTCTGAAGAAATATAAACCGAAAAAACACCGGATATTTGATGCTGTATGCAACGTGTACGCAAAAATCCTCTCCGTATGCCTGAAAATAAAGATTGTTCCGCTGGCTATAGCTGTTGCGCTTCTTGTATTTTCAATCAACGGTGTACTGAATATGGGAATTTCCCTTCTT
>CALZMS010000260.1 GCA_945788595.1 uncultured Lachnospiraceae bacterium | reverse complement strand
TTTCAATCGGTGTTTTTGCGGTATTCCAGTCGGTGTTTTTGCGGCATTCAGTCCAGAAACAAGCCCCAAAAAATCCATAGAAGGCGCTGTGGGTGGTGTTGTCGGCGCAGCACTGCTTGGAGCCATCTACGCTGCAGCCACGGGCGGTATGATATGGGCCTATGCTGTTATCTGTGCCGTGGGCGGCCTGATCTCCATGGTAGGTGATCTTGCTGCTTCGGCTATTAAGAGAAATCAGGGAATCAAGGATTATGGAAAACTGATTCCCGGACATGGTGGTATTTTGGATCGGTTTGACAGTGTGATCTTTACGGCTCCGGTCATTTATTTTTTGTGTGTAACACTGATTTGAGATTTTTTTAAGAAATTGTACACAGGATAGCCTTATTTTCGGGCTATCCTGTTTGTGCAGAAAGAAGTAAAGGAAATACAGATGAAAAAAATAGCAATTATGGGCTCCACCGGTTCCATCGGTACACAGACCCTGGAAGTGGTGCGGGAAAATAAAGATATAGAAGTTGTTGGCTTAAGTGCCGGCAGTAATGTGGAACTGATGGAAAAGCAGATCCGGGAATTTTTACCGAAACTTGCAGTTATGGGAAATGAAAAGCTGGCTCTGGATCTGAAAAATCGTGTGGCGGATCTGCCGGTAAAGATCAGCTGGGGCATGGATGGCCTTCTGGAACTGGCAGCCATGCCGGAAAGCGAGATTCTGGTGACAGCCATTGTGGGTATGATCGGTATCCGCCCGACAATCGCAGCCATCGAAGCCGGAAAAGATATTGCTCTGGCTAACAAGGAGACACTGGTGACTGCCGGTCATCTGATCATGCCGCTGGCAAAGGAACACAATGTACAGATTTTGCCGGTGGACAGTGAACACAGTGCTATTTTTCAGGCACTGCATGGGGAAAATCCGTCCCAGATCAGCCGCCTGCTGATCACGGCCTCCGGTGGGCCCTTCCGTGGAAAAAAGACAGCAGATCTTGAGAAGGTAACTGTTCAGGATGCTCTGAAACATCCAAACTGGGCCATGGGAAGAAAAATCACTATTGATTCCGCTACTCTGGTAAATAAAGGTCTGGAGGTCATGGAAGCAAAATGGCTGTTTGGTGTTGATCTGGACAGAATTGATGTGGTAGTGCAGCCAAAGAGCATCATCCACTCTATGGTAGAGTTTGTGGATGGGGCAGTGATCGCCCAGCTGGGAACACCGGATATGAAGCTGCCGATCCAGTATGCGCTGTATTATCCGGAAAGAAGATATTTGCCGGGGGAGAGACTGGATTTTAAAAAACTGACAGAAATCGCTTTTGAAGTGCCGGATATGGAGACTTTCCGGGGACTTCCCCTGGCTATGGAGGCTTCAAGACGGGGTGGTTCTATGCCTACCATATTTAATGCGGCAAATGAGCGGGCTGTTGCAGCATTTCTGGAAGAAAAGATCCGTTTCCTGGATATTTACACCGTGATTGAAGAAGCCATGGCGGCACATCAGTGCAAAGAAAATCCGGGTCTGGAGCAGATTCTGGATGCAGAGAAAGAAGCATGGGAGTTTGTAGATCGCTGGATCGAAGCTCACTAAAGCAGGAGGCATATATAGTTTGAGTATTATTTTAGCAATTCTTATTTTCAGTGTTTTGGTTTTGTTTCACGAGTTTGGCCATTTTCTGTTCGCGAAACTGAGCCATATTACGGTGCTGGAGTTTTCCCTGGGTATGGGCCCTCGGTTGTTTTCCTTTGAAAAGGGAGGCACAAAATACAGCCTGAAACTTCTTCCGCTGGGCGGTTCCTGCCTGATGGAGGGCGAGGACGAGGATAATGATGATCCGGGGGCTTTTAACAATGCTCCGATTGCTGGCAGGATCGCGACAGTAGCGGCGGGGCCGGTATTTAATTTTGTACTGGCATTTGTCGTTTCGATGATCGTGGTGGGAATGACCGGTTATAGTTTGCCGATAGTTTCTTCTGTGGAGACAGGATCTGCAGCAGAGGCGGCAGGACTCAGAGAAGGCGACCGGATCACTTCCTTTGACGGGTACGGCACATCCATTGCAGATGAGCTGTACACTTATATGGCTTTGGAAGGGCTGGACGGCAGTCCGGTGACTGTGGAATATGTGCGTGACGGAGAAAAGTCTTCTTTGACATATACACCGGACAGCGAAGAAAAGTATATGCTTGGTTTTTCTTATTATAATGATGAGAACGAAGCGAAAATCGGTTCGGTGACCTTGAATGGTGCCATGTATAAGGCTGGCCTGCAGGCCGGGGATGTGATCTGTGAGATCAACAGTACGGTAATCAATTCCGGAAAAGAGCTGCAGGAGTATATGAATGCTTATGAGATGGATGGTTCTGAGATGAAGATCTCCTATATCCGGGGAGATAAAGTGAAATCTGTTTCAGTGGCTCCGACGGTAACGACCTATGCCCGGATTGGATTTGACTATAACGGAAGCTATGAGAAGGCCGGGATCGCCGAAATGATCCGTTATGGTTTCTGTGAGATGAAGTATTGGGTGAAAACCACGATCCTGAGTCTGAAGATGCTGTTTACCGGAAAGGTTTCGGTTAATGAGATGTCGGGACCGGTTGGGATCGTTACTACGATCGACAGCACATATCAGGAGAGTAAATCTTATGGACTGACGGCTACGGTGGCTACGATGTTGAATATGATGATCCTGCTTTCGGCGAATCTGGGCGTGATGAATCTGCTTCCGATTCCGGC
>CALZMS010000259.1 GCA_945788595.1 uncultured Lachnospiraceae bacterium | reverse complement strand
GGTGGCCTGTGCGGTGATCCTGCCGGAGGACGAGGAAATTCTGTATCTGAACGATTCAAAACAGTTGTCTGCGAAAAAAAGAGACGAGCTTTACGATGTGATCTGTGAGAAAGCTGTTTCTATTGGCATCGGTATCGTGGGACCTGAGAGAATCGATGAGATCAATATTCTTCAGGCTACATACGAAGCCATGCGACAGGCTGTAGGAAAACTGGAGCCTCAGCCGGATGTATTGCTAAACGATGCGGTGACGATCCCCGGACTTTCCATGAAACAGGTGCCGATCATCAAAGGCGATGCCAAAAGCGTTTCTATCGCGGCAGCCAGCATCGTGGCAAAAGTGACAAGAGACAGGATGATGGTGGAGTACGACAGCGTCTATCCGGGATATGATTTTGCCTCCAATAAAGGCTACGGCTCCGCAGCGCACATTGCGGCGCTGAAAGAGAATGGTCCCACAGAGATCCATCGCAGGAGTTTTATTGGCCATTTCATCTGATCGTTAGAGATACTAAGAAAGGATTCTCCGTTTTAAACGCAATCGTCGGACGGAGATAATACGTAAAACAGAGGTATACATGAATAAAAGATCTTTAGGAACAGCCTGGGAAGAACAGGCGGCAGAATTCCTGAAGAGAGAGGGATGCGAGATTCTGGAGAGAAATTTTCGCGGCAAACGTGGGGAAATCGACCTGATTGTCCGGGACGGACGATATCTGGTCTTTGTAGAAGTAAAATTCAGAAAAAACGGAGACAGCGGACTTCCTGAAGAAGCAGTTGACTATCGCAAACAGAGGATCATCAGTCGTGTGGCACAGGAATATCTGCTCAAAAAACGGCTTCCGGAAACCATACCTTGTCGATTTGATGTGGTAGCCATATGCGGTGGAAGAATCCGTCATATCCGCAATGCATTTGATTGTGCGTCTGGATGGTAAAACAGCAAAGGGAAAACAATGATCTGGAAATGTGAGACAGAACCAAAATTAAATATACATAAAAATGCACTGGGGGTAGAATGGCTGACCTATCCGGCACTGGATGCGTGCCCGGAGATCGTGCATGGCTTTTCCACCCGAAAAGGCGGCATAAGCACCGGATACCTGGAAGAGATGAACTTAAGCTTTTCCCGGGGAGATGATCCGGAAAATGTAAAAGAAAACTATCGCCGCATGGCAGATGCTCTGGGCATCCGCCCGGAACAGATTGTATGCAGTGACCAGACCCATACATCCAACGTGCGTGTGGCAGACAGTTCCCACTGCGGTGAAGGCGTTACCCGGCCAAAAACATGGACAGACGTAGATGGCCTGGTAACAAACGAACGCGGCGTAGCTCTATGCACTTCCTTCGCTGACTGTGTTCCCCTGTACTTCTATGATCCTGTCCACCATGCCATCGGCCTGTCCCATTCCGGCTGGCGAGGTACAGTAGGCCAGATCGGCGCCGTTACCCTGGAAACCATGCGCCGGGAATATGACACCGGCCCGGAAGATGTTCTGGTCGCCATCGGCCCCTCCATTTGCCAGGATTGCTACGAAGTCAGCCAGGACGTGATCCTCGAATTCCAGCGCATCTACCCCGAATCCGAATGGCCTCGCCTCTACTACGCCAAACCAGACAACAAATACCAGCTAAACCTTTGGGAAGCCTGCCGCTACACTCTACTGAAAGCCGGCATCCAACCCCAGAACCTGTCCATGCCCAACCTATGCACCTGCTGCAACCCAACCACCCTGTTTTCCCACCGCGCCTCCCGCGGCAAGCGAGGAAACCTCAACGCATTCCTGATGCTAAAATAAGTGCAAAGCTGGGGAGAGTGTTTGGCAAAAACTGATTTTGAATGAGATATCAAGCGTTTTAAAAAAAATATTGATGCAGTGCTAATTGTGAATATGGAATCAAACACTCTATAGAACGAAAATCTTAATGCAGAATCAGACGTAGACATGGAAATAAAATGAAAATCAAAAAGAACGTTGTAAATACATAAACAAACGTAAATCAGGGGGCCGCCAAATCCCAGCGGCCCCCTGCACAATACCTAAATTAAAATATTACCGATGCTTAGCCAACAACTGATTAATCTTATCCGTCGTAGACCGCACCTTCTCCACCGAAACATCATGATTCAGAATATCCATAATACTTGCCACATACTTACCCATACGAGCCGGCTCATAATAAGGTCTTGTAAGCAGCTCTTCCGGACGATAGTTCAAATCCGTAGTGATAACCTTTGTGATATATCCCTTTTCATAATACTCATCAAACTTGGCTAGACCATCCGTAAACAGACCAAACGTAGTACATACAAAAATACGGTTAGCCTTTCTTTCTTTCAACTGCTTGGCCACATCCAGCATACTCTCACCGGAAGAAATCATATCATCGATAACGATACAGTCTTTACCCTCTACGGAATCACCCAGGAACTCATGGGCCACGATCGGATTTTTACCATTGACAATGGTAGAGTAATCACGACGCTTATAAAACATACCCATATCCACTCCAAGAATATTGGAGAAATATACGGCACGGTTCATAGCACCCTCATCCGGAGAAATACACATCAGATGCTCATTGTCCAGCTTCAGATCCGGCACGGAACGAAGCAGTGCTTTCAAGAACTGATACGTAGGCATAAAATTGTCAAAACCATTCAGCGGGATAGCGTTCATCACACGCGGGTCATGTGCGTCAAAAGTAATGATATTCTCAACACCCATACTGATCAGCT
>CALZMS010000258.1 GCA_945788595.1 uncultured Lachnospiraceae bacterium | reverse complement strand
TGTCTCAATAGGACACATTCTTCCATAATGTGAATAATGAACATCTCGAACCTCGAATCCGGCACGGTCTCTTGACAAACCACCTGGTCCTAACGCAGATAAACGTCTCTTATGAGTCAGCTCACTAAGAGGATTGTTCTGATCCATGAACTGGGACAGCTGGGAAGATCCGAAGAACTCCTTAACAGCAGCTGTTACCGGCTTAATATTGATCAGAGACTGGGGTGAAATGCCGGCAATATCCTGTGTGGTCATACGCTCACGAACCACACGCTCCAGTCTGGACAGACCGATGCGGTACTGGTTCTGCAGCAATTCACCCACAGCACGGATACGACGGTTGCCCAGGTGGTCGATATCATCATCATTGCCCAGGCCATACTCCAGATGCATATTATAGTTAATGGAGGCCAGAATATCCTCCTTGGTAATGTGTTTCGGAATCAGATCATGGATATCCCGCTGGATAGCGAATTTGATATCCTCGATATCTGTATTTTCGGCAAGAATTCTGGACAGCACCGGATAATATACCAGCTCTGTCACTCCCAGTGCTTTTTTCTCCTCTTCGCTGAGATCAACATAAGCGGACAGATCCACCATCATACTGGAAAGTACTTTGATATTACGGGTTTCTCCCTGGATCCATACATACGGAACTGCCGCATTCTGGATCTGGTCAGCCAGCTCTTTTGTCACCTTGGTGCCGGCCTCTGCCAGGATCTCCCCTGTGGTGGTATCCACTACATCCTCGGCAAGAACGTGTCCGGCAATACGATTCCTAAGCATCAGCTTCTTATTGAATTTATAACGGCCAACCTTTGCCAGATCGTAACGGCGCGGATCAAAGAACATGGACATGATCAGACTCTCGGCGCTCTCTACAGCCAGCGGCTCGCCGGGACGGATCTTTTTGTACAGCTCAAGAAGGCCCTCCTGGTAATTGGTGGCCACATCCTTTGCAAAACTTGCCATGATCTTCGGTTCTTCACCAAACAGATCAATAATTTCCTGGTTGGTACCATAGCCCAGAGCACGGATCAGTACAGTGATCGGCACTTTACGGGTACGGTCTACACGAACATAAAAAACGTCATTGGAGTCAGTTTCATATTCCAGCCAGGCACCACGGTTCGGAATTACGGTACAGGAAAACAGTCTCTTTCCCAGCTTATCGTGGGAAATTCCGTAATAGATACCCGGGGAACGAACCAGCTGGCTGACGATTACACGTTCAGCGCCGTTGATTACAAAGGTACCGGTGGCTGTCATCAACGGCAGATCTCCCATAAAGATCTCATGCTCGTTGATCTCATCGTTCTCATGGTTATATAATCTTACCTTGACCTTCAGCGGAGCCGCATATGTTGTATCCCGCTCTTTACACTCTTCGATGGTATATTTCACATCGTTTTCGCAAAGTGTGAAGTCCACAAACTCCAGGCTCAGTTTGCCGCTGTAGTCTGTGATCGGTGAGATGTCCTCGAAAACTTCCTTCAAGCCGTCCGTCAGGAACCAGTTGTAGGAATCCTTCTGAACTTCAATCAGGTTGGGCATTTCCAAAACTTCTTTTTGTCTCTGGTAACTCATCCGCATACTCTTGCCGTTGGTAATTGGACGTATTCTGTTTTTCTCCATTGACGTTTCACCCCTTGTATATATAAATTTATTACCGCTTTACATGCCTGTCCGTCCGGGATACGGGCAAAACATAGGCATATCTTGCCATAATAGTGCATTTTCAACTATAACATTTTCATTCAAGGGTGTCAATAATTTTTTGGGATTTTTTCGTGCGATTGCACAGTTTTTTGAGTTGAATATCGTATAGTTTACCACAAACCTCCGCTTGACAAACTACGGCAGACTGTGATACACATGAAAAAGAACCGGATTTGCTGCTGCATCTCCGGTCCTTTTTATTCTTTAGCAAAGAATCATTACTTAAGAGTAACTTTAGCGCCTTCTGCTTCCAGTTTTGTCTTAAGTTCCTCAGCCTCAGCTTTGGAAGCGCCTTCTTTAACCATCTTCGGAGCTTCGTCAACAACTGCTTTAGCTTCTTTCAGACCAAGACCTGTAGCTTCACGAACAACTTTGATAACTTTAACTTTGTTCGGACCAACTTCTGTCAGCTCTACGTCGAACTCGTCTTTCTCTTCTGCTGCCTCAGCCGGGCCAGCTGCTGCTACAACAACACCTGCTGCTGCGGATACACCGAACTCTTCCTCACATGCTTTTACAAGATCGTTCAGCTCTAATACGGTTAATTCTTTGATAGCTTCGATAAACTCAGCTGTAGTTAATTTTGCCATTATGATTTACCTCCAATTATTTTTTGTTTGATTTTCGTTTGTTAAATAAAAGATGTGTAATTATTCAGCCTTGCTCTCTGCAATCTGACTAATAACACGC
Source organism: uncultured Lachnospiraceae bacterium (assembly GCA_945788595.1). Classification (GTDB taxonomy): domain Bacteria; phylum Bacillota; class Clostridia; order Lachnospirales; family Lachnospiraceae; genus UBA11957. The sequence continues at coordinate 334 of CALZMS010000258.1, read as the reverse complement.
GCAAAGTTTGCGATCGGGGACTGGATGCTTCCAAGAAGTTTTCCAAGAAGTTCCTCTCTTGACGGAACATTGGACAGAGCTTCTACACCAGCCTTATCGAAGTAGTTACCTTCGATCACGCCGGAAACGAACTCCAGAGCCGGAGCTGTTTTAGCGTTTTTAGCAATGATACGAGCCGGCATGGTAGCGTCATTTTTGCAGATAGCCAGAGCATTTGTTCCGTCCAGATCTTTTGAAAGAGCTTCAAACGGAGTATCCTTGAAAGCCAGCTTCATCATAGTGTTCTTATATACTTTATAAGTAACACCTGCTTCTCTCAGTTCTTTACGAAGAG
>CALZMS010000257.1 GCA_945788595.1 uncultured Lachnospiraceae bacterium | reverse complement strand
TTCAGCGTCCGGAAACCGAACCGGTCTTCAGCCCGATCCACCTCCGCCCCGTCCTTCATCAGAACTGCTGTGCAAAGGTAAAGCTCCGGATGCTCCGAATCCCAGAGACGGGGCTTTGAAACGCTAAGATGCACGGAAGCTTCTCCATTTACAACCTCTCCGACGGCCTCTGCGGCGACCATATCCCCGTCGTTAAGAATGACTCTCACCTGATCGCCGCCGCTGACCACCGCTTTGACCGTAACAGATTCGTTGTTTGTAGTGGAGATCAGAAGGCCGTCGGGCAGGAAATGGCAGGTATCACCGGTATACAGGCTGACATTCCGGTAGATACCGCTACCAGAATACCAACGGGAATTGGGCACAGCAGAATTATCCGCAATTACCTTGACCTCGTTTTCGCTGCCAAAGCGCAGATACTCGTCCATAGAAACAAAGAAATTGGTGTAACCATAGGGACGCTCCGCTGCCAGAACACCGCCGATATAGACCTTTGCGTTCCTGTACACCCCCTCAAACTCGAGAATGTGTGTCTTTCCCCGTTCCTCCTCCGAGACAAAAAATGATTTGGTATATTCGTATGCGCCGCCGGGGAAATAGCCGCAGGCCCCAGCAGTTGGCGCTTTTCGGTCACGCTTTTCATACAGCATGGCATCGTGAGGCAGGTTTACGGCGTGGGCTGCTTCCACGGAATCCACCCGCTTGAACCGCCAGTCTAAATTAAAGTTTGTTTTTTTCATATGGCACCTCCAATAGATATATAAAATGATTATTTTCTTCACCATCTATATTGCATTTCTCATTATCACAAGAGAAAGAATCCTTGCCAGACAGATTGAAATATTATCGTTTCATATGGGATCTCCGCCTTTATTTCTTTTAGGCTTTGTGGTACACTTAAATGGGGTGAATCAAGTGGAAAAAGTCATGCATTTATATTTTCAAAATATAGACGAGATCAAGCAGCAGGATGGATCATTCATCGTCAACTTTCTGAACAATCCAACCGCAGACCGGGATTATTTTTCCAAGCTTTCTGTAGCGATCAGCGTCCATGCCCAAAGTGAATATCTTTTCTTCAATTACATGGATCAGAATTCTTTCTGCATCCACACTCCGGCAGAAAGTGCGTTATTTACGGAAACCTATCTGCACAAGCACAATTTCTTTGAACTGATGTACATAATGCGGGGAAAAGCTTCCGTAATGATCGAAGATGAAGAGGTTACCTATTCCGAGGGAAACCTGTGCTTGATGAACCGCAACACCATGCACCGTGAGACAGAAATGGCCGATGCGGACATCCTGTATATCAGCATTGATCCCTCTCTGATTGTCCAATGGCCAAAGGGCTTGGCGCAGCCTTTTCAGTACAAAAGCATTCTCAACCGGTTCTTCACCGAAAACCTGTCTGAGAGAACCAGCAGCAAACGAGACTATGTAGATTTTCAGCTCCTCGGAGAAGACCAGATTCCCGGCATTGCAGAGGAAATTATAGAAGCCTATACCCGAAAGCGGATCGGCTATCAATTTGATATCTACTCATCCCTTCTACGTCTCTTTGCCGCGCTGGAAAATCCGGAACTGTACAAAGCGACTTATGTATCTCTAGGTTACGGCAGGGAACTGATCACCTTGGAAAATGCCAAAAGGCTCATTGAAAAACGACACGGCGTTATCCGCAGAACAGAGCTTGCCAAGGAACTGAATTACTCCTGTGAATACATCTCGCGGATTATCAAGATCCACACTGGTTACACCCTCAAAGCCTATTGCCAGAAAGCGCAACTGCAGGAAGCGGCACGGCTTTTGAAGAGCACTGAACTCTCCGTCAGCAAGATTGCAGCCTCGCTTGGATATGAAAATCGAACACAGTTTTACAAGATATTTCAAGCAGAATACCAGCTTACTCCGTCTGAATACAGGAAAACCATTCGTGAGAAAAAAACGAAATGAGCTCTTGGGGAAACCGATTATTTTTAAAACGATTTCATTTTAGTCATTTATTCCATAAGCACATTCGAAACATTCTCTAAAGCTGATATGCTCTGGAAGCCTTTTAGGCTTTATTCATATTTACCCATCATTTTTTCTATAGGATTTGTGCTAAGTACATAATAAAAGATTGAACAGCCTCGAACAATGTCAAAAGTCTACCCGTTTCCAGAAAGCTGTATCAGAATTTATATTTCTTTGTTCAGAAAAGATTTTCATAAAATAATGTTACATAAATCGTTGCATCTGTGCGCATCGTGTGCACCTTGAAAGAATGTGAAAAAGGTCACCCCGACCCACAGGGTAGGCATCGCGACACAGAGGACCTTGCAAAATAGTGTCGAGAAAAGTTAAGGGCGCAGACAGCGTATCAGCTGTTTGCGCCCTATTTTGAGATGGTCGTACTCTAAAGTTTTCCTTGGAAATCAGGTGTATCAGCCGGAGACTGCCAGATGTACATCAATTTATTCGCAGATTTATGTGTTTAAAAAGTCCTTCCGGTAATTCACGCCGAAATACTCCGCCAGCTCCACCATCTGGTCGTCCCGGATGGTATTCACTCTGGGAAGGTGGGCAGTGAGCATATAAATCTGAGCAGCCTTTTCCACGGTCTCGATCAGGCCGAAGGTCTCATCCATGGTCTTTCCCGCACCGTAGATTCCGTGCATTCCCCAGACCACCAGACGGAATTCCTTCATCTTCTCCGCGGTGGCTTCTCCGATGGAATTGGTGCCGCAGAGCATCCAGGGCAGCACCCCGATGCC
>CALZMS010000256.1 GCA_945788595.1 uncultured Lachnospiraceae bacterium | reverse complement strand
TCCTGTGGTTTTACCGGCAGAGATGATGTGTGGTATGATGAGCCTGAATCCATTTGCCTGAAAAATGTATATCTTGGTCAGAGGAAAAAGATGCTGAGAACGGAGTATGACTTTGTCAAATACATCACCGGCACGGATAAAGATGCCTGGGAAGCAGAAGAAGACTGGTTTCGCTGGCATACCTCGTTTTCTCAGGAGCAGCTCGTGGCACTTTGCCGGAAATGTGACGAAACCGTGACGGAAGTTATTTCTCTTCAGATAACAAAAAGAAGCAGTGGTTACGCGGCTATGGAGCTTTCCATAGACTGCGGGGATAAGACGCTGAAGATCTCCGGAGAATATGATATTCGCGAGTTTTTATCTCCCGAAGGAACAGAACTGGTGAACCAGACAAATGCGGAGAATAATAGAAAAATCCTTCCCAGTGGATATTTTGTGCTGGATCCAGTGTATGAAAATGGTATGCTGAATGAACTGAAAGTATATGGCGGCGGCCTTGGCCATGGAGCGGGGATGAGCCAGAATGGCGCAAAGGGAATGGCGGAGGCCGGGATGGACTGCAAAGAGATCCTGGAAACTTTTTTTGACATATCTTAAGATTTCATGTACTATGGTTGTACTTGAAAAAGAGAGAAGGAGAGAAACATGAAGTTTCTGCTGCACGCAGCGCAAAATATCATGGGGTTTGCCCGGCGGATCAGCGATGATCATGTCAGTGCCTTTGCCGCGCAGAGCGCATACTTTATTTTAATGTCTATTATCCCGATACTGCTGCTGATGATGACGATGATCCGTTATCTGCCTATCACGCAGACGGATCTGACAAATTTGCTTTTTACCATCGTACCTGAGGCATTCCAGGGGCTGTTTTCATCCATTCTGAATGAAGTGTACACTAAGTCCGTTGCGATAGTGCCTTTGACGGCTATTTTTGCCGCTTGGTCAGCATCTAAGGGAATTATGTCTCTTTACGGCGGTCTTAATACCATATATCATGTACCGATTGTGCCGAACTATATCATATCCAGAATATGGTCGGCAATCTATACGGTATTGTTTATTGTAGCCATTCTTCTGACTCTGGTACTGATGGTTTTTGGTACAACGATCCAGGAACAGCTGATTCAACATTTTCCGATGATTGCCGGAATCACAGGATTTTTCGTACATTTTCGTTTTCTGATCACGTTAGCTGTATTAACGCTGATTTTTCTGGTTATGTATGTGATACTGCCGAATCGTCGGGCGACCTTTAAAAGTCAGCTCCCGGGGGCGGTACTTTCCTCGGTGGCCTGGCTGCTTTTTTCCTATTGTTTTTCTCTGTACGTACGTTTCAGCACAGGATTCAGTCAGATGTATGGCAGCATGACTACGATCATGTTTTTGATGCTGTGGCTGTACTTTTGCATGTCTATTCTTTTGATTGGGGCTGAGATCAATGCGTATTTCGAGGATCGTTTTCGAAGAATGCGCATGCGATATCTTCTTGAAAAAGAGAATTATAAGGTTCAGCGCAAGGAGGAGAGGGAAAAAAGAATTCTTGAGAGGGAGCGGAAACGTCAGGACTTTCTCCCGGAAAATGATGCTGACTTGAAAAATTGACTTGACATAAAACATCTTTATGTTAGAATGAAGAAAGTGAAAAAAGCGAAGAAGGTGTCAGTAACGCTTGATTTTCCCACAGAGAGCGGTGGTCATCGGCTGGAAGCCATTGCGGGTTCGGATCAGGAGGCGAATTTCCCACCGGAGCTGCATACCCGAACTATACAGTAAGGTATGACGTATGTGCGCGTTAAGCAGTTGAGTGCCCGGCCTGCCGGGAAATTGGGTGGTACCACGGATTTTCTGCTTCGTCCCTTTGCGGACGGAGCTTTTTTATTGCAGATGAGATGCCGAAGGCAGCCTGTCTGTTTGTTTACAGGTACACCAGGGGAGAACCCTTTACACATTTCACTATTATGAAAGAAAAGGAGTAACGTCATGAGTGATGTGATGAAAGAAAGACTGGAGCAGATCCTTAAAGATGCCACAGCCAGAATTCAGGAATCCGATGCTCTGGATAAACTGAACGATGTCAGAGTCAGCTTCCTCGGTAAAAAAGGTGAGCTGACCACCGTACTGAAAAGTATGAAAGATGTAGCCAAGGAAGACCGTCCGCTGATCGGACAGATGGTAAATGAGACACGTGCCAAGATCGAGGAATGTCTGGAAAAGACAAAAAGCGATCTGGAGGCAAAGATTCTTCAGGCACGTCTTGAGGAAGAGGTTATCGATGTAACGCTTCCGGCAAAGAAGCAGACTTTGGGTCACCGCCATCCAAACACTATCGCCCTGGAAGAGGTAGAGCGTATTTTTACCGGTATGGGCTATGAAGTTCTGGAGGGACCGGAGATCGAATATGACAAATACAATTTTGAGCTTCTGAATATTCCGGCAAATCATCCCGCCAAGGATGAGCAGGATACCTTCTATATCAATAAGGAGATCGTACTGCGTACGCAGACATCTCCGGTACAGGCCCGTGTTATGGAGACTGGCAAAATGCCGATCCGTATGATCTGTCCGGGTCGTGTTTTCCGTTCTGACGAGGTAGATGCTACCCACAGCCCCTCTTTCCATCAGATCGAGGGTCTGGTCGTAGATAAAAATATCACCTTTGCCGACCTTAAAGGTACTCTGGAGCAGTTTGCCAAGGAGCTGTTCGGACCGGAAACAAAGACAAAATTCCGTCCGCATCATTTCCCGTTCACAGAGCCCAGCG
>CALZMS010000255.1 GCA_945788595.1 uncultured Lachnospiraceae bacterium | reverse complement strand
AGTCTGATCTGGCACTGATCGCTGTTGTGGGACGCGGCATGAAATCTGCCCGCGGTACAGCCGGACGTATTTTTTCCGCTCTGGCTCATGCCCGTGTCAATGTCAAGATGATCGATCAGGGTTCCAGCGAGCTCAATATCATCATCGGTGTGGAAAACAGCGATTTTGAGACAGCAGTTCGCGCTATCTATAATATTTTTGTGCTGTGCAAATTATGATCAGGGGGATAAACCTATGAAAAGAGTATTACTGAAATTAAGCGGCGAAGCTCTTGCCGGTGAAAAACACACCGGATTTGATGAGCCTACAGTTACTGTTGTGGCCAGACAGGTAAAGCAGCTGGTGGACGATGGCATGGAGATCGGTATTGTTATCGGCGGCGGTAATTTCTGGCGCGGACGTACCAGTGAGACTATTGATCGCCCGAAGGCAGACCAGATCGGTATGCTGGCAACCGTGATGAACTGCATTTATGTTTCTGAGATCTTCCGTTCTGTAGGTATTCAGACAGAAATCATGACACCGTTTATGTGCGGTTCCTTTACCACACTTTTCTCCAAAGATGCTGCAGTGGCTGCACTGGAGCAGAAAAAAGTTGTATTTTTTGCCGGTGGAACAGGACATCCGTATTTCTCCACAGATACAGCCACTGTGCTGAGAGCTATTGAGATTGAGGCCGAGACTATTCTTCTGGCAAAGGCCATTGATGGTATTTATGACAGCGATCCGAAGAAAAATCCGGATGCAAAGAAGTATGAAGAGATTTCCATTCAGGAAGTTATCGATCAGAGACTGGCGGCCATGGATCTTTCTGCTTCCATTATGTGCATGGAAAATAAAATGCCCATGCTCGTATTTTTGCTGAATGAAGAAAACAGCATCGTGCGTGCCGCAAAAGGTGATATCAACGGTACCAGAGTTACCGTTTAATAAAGGACTGTGGACTGACAGATCCGATAAAAGGAGGACGATTTAATGAACGAAAAAATTCAGGTGTATGAGACCAAGATGGGAAAGACGATTGCCAATCTGGAATCTGAATTCGGCGCCATCCGCGCAGGACGTGCCAATCCGCATGTACTGGACAGAATCATGGTAGACTATTATGGTACACCATCTCCGATCCAGCAGGTTGCTAACGTGTCTGTGCCGGAACCGAGAATTATCCAGATCCAGCCCTGGGAAAGCAAGATGATCAAGGCTATCGAGAAAGAGATCCTGTGTTCTGACCTGGGCATTAATCCGACCAACGATGGTAAATCCATCCGTCTGGTATTCCCGGAGCTTACTGAGGAGCGTCGTAAAGAGCTGGTAAAGGATATCAAGAAAAAAGGTGAGGCTGCCAAAGTGGCTATCCGCAACATCCGTCGTGATGCCAATGATGCACTGAAAAAGCTGGGCAAGAGCGATGATGTATCTGAGGATGAGATCAAGGATCTGCAGGATCAGGTGCAGAAACTCACCGACAAATATATCAAAGATGTGGACGGCCTGGTGGAAGTTAAATCAAAGGAGATCCTGACCGTATAATGATTTTCCGGCAGACAGTTATGTCTGCCGGAATTTGATAGGAGGGAAATACAGACGATGACAGAGGATAAAGAACTGAAAATTCCCCAGCATGTAGCGATTATTCTGGATGGAAACGGCCGTTGGGCAAAAGCCAAGGGTATGCCTCGTTCCTATGGGCATGTCAAAGGCTGTGATAATCTGGAAAAGATCAGTGATATCGCCATTGAGATCGGTATCAAATATCTGACGGTTTATGCTTTTTCTACAGAGAACTGGAAACGTTCCAAAGAAGAGATTGATGGTCTGATGAAGCTGTTTCGCCAGTATCTGAAAAAATGTAAGAAGATGGCGGACAAAAACCATATGCGGGTGACTGTACTGGGTGATCCTTCTGCTTTCGATGAGGATATTCAGGAGAGTATCCGGGAAATAGAAGAGTATTCTGCAAAATACGACGAACATTTCTTCCAGATCGCATTAAATTACGGCAGCCGTGATGAGATCAAAAGAGCCGTGAACCGGATCGCTGATGATGTGCGGGACGGAAAGATCACCGGCGAGATATCCGAGGATATGATTGCGTCTTACCTGGATACGGCAGGACTTCCGGATCCGGATCTTCTGATCCGTACCAGTGGAGAACAGAGATTGTCCAATTACCTGTTATGGCAGCTTGCCTATACAGAATTTGTTTTTATGGATGTGGCCTGGCCGGATTTTCATAAAGAGGAATTGATGGAGGCAATCCGGCAGTATAATAAAAGAGACAGAAGATATGGCGGGGTGAAATAAGTATGTTTAAAACACGACTGATCAGCGGCATTGTGCTGGTACTGGTGGCGCTGTTGACGATATGTACAGGAAATATCGTACTTTTTATGACTTTGCTGGCGGTATCTCTGATTGGAATGCAGGAATTGTATAAAGTGATGAAGGTGAGGGAAGACTCTTTTACACTTCTGGAAATTGCCGGATATGTGGGGATCATCGGATATTATCTTTGCCTTCTTCTGGTGCCGGAGTATCAGCTTTTGGAGCTGATCGGGGCATTGGTCCTTCTGATGTTTGTTTACGTTTTTACGTATCCGAAATTTCATGCAGAACAGATCATGGCAGCCATGTTCGGAATCCTGTATGTGGGTGTTATGCTGTCCTTTATCTATCAGACCAGATGTCTGGAAGGGGGAGCTTTCCATGTATGGCTGATCTTTCTTTCATCCTGGGGATGCGATACCTGTGCTTACTGTGTGGG
>CALZMS010000254.1 GCA_945788595.1 uncultured Lachnospiraceae bacterium | reverse complement strand
TCAATATGATGGGAACTATGGTTATGGTCATGATCGCAGTGATGGCGCTCATGTTGGGAGAAAGCTATCTGGTAGATATCTGCCTGATCTATGCCATGATAAGTTTTCTGGCAGTCACCGTGCTTGCCAAGGTATATATGGGTATCTATGAAGAAAAGCGAAAAAAAGCAGATAAGAAAGAGCAGGAAGAAGATAACAGATAGGAGATGTGAAACATGCAGGTATTTGAGTGGATTCGATTTTTGATCGGCGCAGGGATGCTGCTTTTCGGCCTTGCCATTTTTCTGATAGAGGTTTATGGAATTTTTCATCTTGATTATGCATTGAATCGTATGCATGCGGCTGCTATGGGTGATACGCTGGGCATCAGTTTTTCGCTGATCGGGCTTATGATTTTTTCGGGACTTAATTTTACCACCTTAAAGCTTGCCCTGATCGTGCTGTTTTTCTGGTTTGCGTCTCCTGTTTCCTCTCATCTTCTGGCGAGACTGGAAGTGACTACCAATGAGAATTTAGAGGAACACTGTACCGTGTATGAGGATCTTAAAACGGTGGAGAAAGAGATCGAAGAAGCAAAAAGCGCTGGTGAGGACGCTTTGGAAGGGAGGCTGTCATGACACTGTTTCAGTTGATATTGCTGGGATTTCTGGTTGTGTGTGCGGTTTCCGTCAGCTTTTCAAAAAATTTGTTGAATTCTGTGTTGATCTATATGTCCTTCAGCCTTGTTATGTCTGTTTTGTGGGTCTGTCTGGAATCTCCGGATCTCGCAATTACGGAGGCGGCTGTAGGAGCGGGTGTTACCAGTATTCTGTTTTTTGCCACGCTGAAGAAAATTCACGCTATACAGATAGAAAAGGAAAAAACCGAGAAGGAAACGGAGAAGGAGGAAGCTCATGAGTAAGCTAAGGCCAAAGGAAGAATACGAAAAAACCAGAGCATTCCGCTTTTTCAGATGGCTTTCGGGAAGTAAGGATCCTTATCTCGGTGAGGTGGAAATGAAGCCTCAGGAGGAACATAAGATAGAAGAAACGACGATTCTGGAGCGTATGCAGGAAAAACAGATGCTCAGAGACAGGATCTATGATGCGGAGCACAATAAGCTGCTTGTGGCATTTCACAGGATCTATGTAATCTGTGCTGTTGTCTTCTGTATCGTTCTTGCAGGACTGTTACTCTACACCGTATCCTACCTGCCAAAAACAGGAGAGGCGGACAAACCGGTAAACAATGAAGTGCCTGCAAGATACATTGAGAACGGTCTGCAGGAAACGGGAGCCGTCAATATTGTAACGGGTATGATCCTGGATTATCGTGCATTTGATACCTTTGGGGAATCCAATGTTCTTTTTGTCGCCACCATAACGGTTCTGATCCTGCTCCATGCAGACAGGAAGAAAGATAAGAACGGAAGAGAAGAAGAACCGGAGAATGACCGTATCTATGAGCCCAAAAATGATGCGATCCTGCAGGCGGCAGCTAAGGTACTTGTGCCGGTGATCATCATATTCGGCATCTATGTTATTTTGAACGGACATCTGTCTCCGGGCGGCGGCTTTTCGGGCGGTGCCATTATCGGGGCCGGACTGATCCTTTATCTGAATGCCTTCGGTTTTCAGAAAACGGAAAAACTGTTTACGGAGAAGACCTATAAATGGATCAGTTTTGGGGCTTTAACAACATATTGTCTTGCAAAAAGCTATTCCTTCTTCACAGGTGCAAACCATCTGGAAAGTCATATTCCTCTTGGAACTCCGGGACATATTTTAAGCAGCGGATTGATTTTGATATTGAATATCTGCGTAGGACTGGTGGTTGCCTGTACCATGTACACCTTTTATGTCATGTTTCGTAAAGGAGATTTTTAGATGGGTCCCAATTTACTTTATAATTATGGTGAAGCAGTGGCAATGATCCTGTTTGTGATCGGGTTTACCAATCTGCTGCTTCAGAAAAATCTGATCAAAAAGATTATCGGCTTAAATATCATGGATTCCGCCGTATATCTGTTCCTGGCAGAAAAAGGATATATCGAGGGAAGAACCGTCCCTATTGTGGTTGACGGTATCCAGGATGTGGAGGCATATATCAACCCGATCCCCAGCGGATTGGTATTGACGGGTATTGTTGTATCCGTGTCGGTGACGGCACTGATGCTTTCCCTGACCGTCCGCTTATACCGGAGATATCACACGCTGGATCTGGATGAAATTTCCATGAGACTTAAAAAGGAGGGACTGTAAATGGCTTTTGTACAGAATTTTCCTTTTTTTTCCATCATATTGTCCATGTTTTCCGGCACCGTATGCTCTGTCCTTCCCGGGAAAATTGCAAAGTGGGTAAATACGGCAGTGATCACGATTGTGGGAGCACTCTCGGCAATTCTTCTGGTATATCTGATGGGAACAGGGCAAAGCTACACCTATATGATGGGACATTTTCCGGCGCCCTGGGGCAATGAGATCCGCGCAGGTGTTCTGGAAGCGGGAATGGCACTTTTCTTTTGCATCATTATGCTGTTATCCATGCTTGGCGGCCGTAAAAAACTGGAGGAAGAGGTCGTAGAGGGCAAACATAATCTTTATTACATACTGGTAAACCTTCTCCTCAGCTCGCTCCTTGCCCTTGTCTATACCAACGACTTATTCACTGCCTATGTGTTTGTGGAGATCAATACTATTGCAGCCTGCGGGCTGATCATGATCAGACAGAACGGAAGAACCATTGAAGCTGCAGTTAGATATATGATTATGAGCCTTTTAGGATCGGG
>CALZMS010000253.1 GCA_945788595.1 uncultured Lachnospiraceae bacterium | reverse complement strand
TACCGTAGATGAAGAGGTCGGCATGGAAGGCGCCGCTGGACTGGATGTGTCACCGCTCAAAGGCCGCCGCATGTTGAATATGGATTCTGAGGATGAGGGCGTATTTACGGTTAGCTGTGCCGGCGGAAATCTGACTCGCTGCAGTGTGCCGGTGACGAGAGAAACTTTTGACGGAGAGCGGCTGCATATTCAGGTAGAAGGTTTGATTGGTGGTCATTCCGGTATTGAGATTAATAGAGGACGGGCGAATGCTAACCGTCTGCTGGGACGTATTCTGTATGCCGCTTGCCGTGAGACTGAGATCAGGATCGTATCTATTAATGGTGGGTTAAAGGACAATGCCATTCCAAATATGTCTGCAGCGGATGTGGTGGCTGCAGACGCAGAGAAGGTTCGTGAAGTATGCGCGACTATGGAGTGTGCGTTTAAAAACGAATATAGTGTGACGGATTCGGGTGTGAAGGTGAGTGTTGCAGCTATAGATTGCGGCTGCGGACAGTCTGGCACGGAGGGTGTTATGGCTATGGATCAGGCGTCCGGCGCAAAGGTATTATGCCTTTTGAACTGTGCTCCCAATGCGGATATCGAAGGACTGGTGCAGACTTCCCTGAATCTGGGTATCTTTGCCACAGAAGAAACTTGTGTGCAGGCATCCTTCTGCGTAAGAAGCAGTGTGGCTTCCCAGAAACAGATGCTGGGTGACCGTCTGCGCTGCCTGACAGAAGCTCTTGGTGGAACTGTGACCGTGACCGGCGACTATCCGGGCTGGCAGTATCTGCAGGATTCACCGCTTAGAGATCTGATGAGCGCGGTCTATAAAGAACAGTACGGCAGTGAGCCGAAGATCGAAGCTATCCATGCAGGCGTGGAGTGCGGCATGTTTGCCGACAAACTGTCTGGTCTGGACTGCGTATCCTTCGGTCCGGATCTTTTCGAGATCCACACCTTCCGTGAACACATGCCCGTGGATTCTGTGCAGCGCACTTGGAAGCTGGTGGTGGAAGTGCTGAGACGGATGAAATAAGTGCATAGGACAGAAAGTATGAAAAAAATACTGGTAATGTTTCCGGAGGCACAGCAGTATAAGGCTAAGATGGAACAGATCTGTGCCGGAAAAGGTCAGATCATATGCCTGCCGGAAGATTGCAATGAAGAAGATTTTAGAAAAAACGCCATGCAGGTGCAGGCCGTAATAGGAGATGTGCCGCCGCAATGGTTAAAAGGCCTGCAGAATATCGAATGGCTGCAGATATCCTGGGCGGGAGTGGGGCCTTATGTACAGGATGACAGTCTGCAGACGGTAAAGCTGACTAACGCATCCGGCGCTTATGGAGAAACAATTGCAGAGCATGTTATGGGGCTGACACTTGCACTGGCAAGACGTATTCCGGAATATGTAAAGCATTCTGTAAAAGGAATATGGAAAGATTGTGGCTCAGAGTGGAATCTCCGGGATAAAAAAGCCCTGATTCTGGGCGTTGGGGATCTGGGAACTCATGTGGCTTACCTGTTGAAGGCTTTTGGAATGCAGGTTACAGGAATGTGCAGTCGTAAGAGAGAGGCGGAGGAGCCTTTTTCCCGGCTGATCACGGAGGAAGAACTGGAGGAGGACTTGCAGACTTCCGATTTGGTTTGCGGATGTTTGCCGGAAACAGAAAAAACAGCAGGACTGCTGAACGCATCGCGTTTGTCTATGACGAAAAAGGACAGTATTCTGATCAATGTCGGGCGGGGATCTCTGATAGACACAAATGCCTTGACCCAGCTATTACAGCAAAATCATTTCTGGGGAGTAGGTCTGGATGTGACAGATCCGGAACCACTGCCCGCAGATCATCCGCTGTGGAAACTGAAAAATGTGATCATTACGCCGCATGTGGCAGGAATCGGCTTTGGACATGACACAAAAACACGGGACGATATCTGGCAAATAAGTCTGGAGAATCTGAAAAGATTTTGCAAGGATGAGCCGCTGGTTAACCTTGTAAATCGTCAAAACGGATATTGAAGAATAGGAGAGAGGGATATATTTAAAATACCCCTCTCTTTTATATGGTATGCCAGAATCTGTGATGTTTCGCAGAGTATTGGGAAAGCTATTAACAATGATATACATCGGAACAAAAAAGAAAGGGATCTATAAATATGCGTTCGCAAAGAATCAAAAATATAATTTTAGACATCATATACGACATCATCGGCTCATTCTTCTACGCGGTAGGCGTATACACCTTTGCCAAAATGGCCAATTTTGCCCCGGGTGGTGTGACTGGTGTAGCATTGATCATGAACTATCTCTGGAACCTGCCCATCGGTATCACCTCCCTGGTAATGAATATACCCCTGATGCTTTTGAGCCTGAGATTTCTGGGAAAAGAATTTCTTTTAAAATCCCTGAAGACCATGTGCTTCTGTACACTGTTTCTGGATGTGATCTTTCCGCACATCCCGGCTTACACTGGCTCCCAGTTTATGGCAGCTCTGTATTCCGGTATTTTTCTCGGCATCGGTCTGGCCCTTTTTTACATGCGTGGATCGTCCTCCGGCGGAACGGACTTTCTGACCATGTCAGTAAAAGTACTGCGTCCCCATCTGTCCATAGGTATGGTGACCATGGCCATCGATCTGTTTATCATCCTTCTGGGCTGGCCAGTGTTTGGAAATATAGACGCAGTATTGTACGGCCTCACAGCCACGCTGCTGACCTCCCTGACCATAGACAAAATCATGTACGGTATGGGCGCCGGAACATTGCTGATCATCGTCACC
>CALZMS010000252.1 GCA_945788595.1 uncultured Lachnospiraceae bacterium | reverse complement strand
AACTGCCCGCCCGCCGCCATCAGGCCTGCCCCCAGAAGAAACAGGATCTGCTTTGCCGTCATCGGATGAAAATCCAGAATCAGATACGGCACCAGGACAACACAGGAAAACGTAGAGAAAAAGAATACCACTCTAGCTCCCTTAACGCCCTGCTTGCCCAGCTGGCGTACACAGGTATAGGCGATGCCGGCGCCCAGACCGCCCAGCACACCGATCAGCGAATTCACATTCTGAAAAATATCCATCGTCGGGCGAATCACAAATAAGGCACCGGTAAACGCAATGACTACAGAAATCTTCTGCACCCGATTAGCTTTTTCCTTCAGAAACAGAGAAGAAAAAATAATGACAAAGAAGGGCGACAGCTTATTCAGCATCGAAGCATCACTGACCACCAGATGATCCACGGCATAAAAGTTGCAGAGAATTCCCATAGTGCCAAAAACGGAACGCAGAAACAGCATGGGAAGATCCTTCTTTTCATAAGAAATCTTCTCCCCGCTTCGCAGCAAAACGATCAGCGCAAAGAACATAGCCACCAGATTCCGGAAAAAACTCTTCTGCATCGCCGGAAGATCTCCCGAAAGCCGGACAAAAATATTCATCGCAGCAAAGAAAAAGGCCGAACCCATGATACAGAGCATACCTTTTTGTTTATTTTTCATGACGCATTACTCCTCGTTTCGTAAAATCTCTGCCTCTCACAACGTACCGTCACTCTCGTCCGTCCACCCAGCGTACAGGTAAACAGCGTCAGATCCCATTCACCGCTCTCCATCTCCTCCACAGCCTTTGGCATCAGTATCTCCGTCTCCACTACCTCATACGTAAAGGTGTGATTCTCCATATCCGTAAACAGAACTTCATCCCCCGCCTGGAGATTCCTGATTTTTCCAAAATGCGCCGCATAATTATGTGCCATGAGGATCATATCGTCCCGATACACCGAACCGGTATAACGGCAGGGGGAGATCTTCAGCCGGGGATAGCTCCACTCACCGATGATCGGCAGCTCCAAATCCAGTGAAGGGATCGTCAGCACCCCGATATACTCCTGTCCATTGATCATTTTTACCGGCATTTCCTGATCCGGATCCATCATATACGTTGGAAGTAAAGTAGTTTCCTCATCCGTGCTGTCCGGCAGATCCTCCTTCAGACTGTCGATCATCGCCCGGACGGACTCACCGGCAGCAAAATCCTGGCGCACATTGAATGCTCCCAGCAGCAACGCCGCCAGGAGCATAATATTTCCCATCACAATCCAAAAAGTGCCTTTTTTTCGCTTTTTATTTTTCATAGCCAGCACCCCTGCGGCGGATCAGACCCACCACAATGCAAAGCAGTCCGGCAAATACCAGCATCGGCACCGGCCACCAGAGCTGACCGGTCTGGGGCAGCTTACCGCCGGAATGGCCCCCCGAACCGCCCGGTGTCGTATCGTCTTTTTCGGATTCTTTCTCCACATCCCGGATCAGCTCCGCCTTTGTTCTGCTGTCCACATCATACACATAGGCATGCGCTTCTTCATCCCAGTACGGCAGACTCACCAGAAAAGGATTCGCCTTACTGTATCCGTCGGCAGCCTCTTCCTGCACGATCAGATACAGCCCCAGCTGCAGATTATCATACTTCACCTCACCCGCAGAGTCAACTTCTTTCGTCTCCCCCGAAGGTTTATTCTCATACTCCGCCAGACTGTCTGCCAAATCCGGAGATTCTATATCCGAAAATGAATCTCCCCACATGGCCAGATCCTCTGTCGGAACAAAGCTGTAATTTCCGTCATTCTCAGCTATGTCCCCCACACGGTAAAGCGTCATCGTCCCCCCGGAAACAGGTTCATCCCCAAAATGGACAGATATGGTAATACTGCCCCGCAATTCCGGATCCGGCACCTCAGCAGCACGCACATACGCAGAAAAGATACACAGTGAAACTAAAAGCATCAGAAAAGCTGTCAGATGTTTTCTCATATATCCTCCTTTCTGTTCCTGCGCCTGGGCAGCAGTAAAATAATCAGCAACAACAGTAAAATAGGCGCGGCCACCACCGGAGCTACCAGTATCGGATCGATCTGCATGGCATCCGCTGTCACACGGATACTGGCGGCATCCTCATGATTCTCCACCCTGTGTCCCCGCACCAGCAGCCGGTGGCTGTTTACACCATACGGAGTACAGGTAACCAGTGTACAATAATCCTTGCCCTCAACGATCTCCAGATCACTCAGTTCGGCAGGAAGCACGATACGGATCTGGTCCACCTCATACGTCAGCGTCTCATCCAGCACCCGAAGCATAAACTCATCTCCCACCACCAGCTGATCCAGATCGGTAAACAGCTTCGCACTGGGCAGCCCCCGGTGTCCGGACAGCACACTGTGGGTACTTTCTCCGCCCACCGGCAGTGACGTTCCCTCAATATGACCAACAGCCACCTGCAGAATCGCCTCATCCGTACCGTGATAGATCGGCAAAGAACATTTGAGAGACGGAATCTCAATATAACCGATAATTCCCAGTCCGGATACATTCAGCAGACTCTCGTATTCCTGCTTTTCCGCATCACTGAGAACGTAACGATTGTTCTTGTTCAAAAGCGACGCATTGTACTCCCGGGCAGCCTCTATAAGGCTCTCATAATCCGTATCATCCAGCGCCGCCACCTCTTCAGCATACGTAGCAATGGCCCTGGACTGGTGAAACGAGTTCCAGTAATCGCTGACTGAGGGATACAGCAGTAAGGAGAGCCCTGCCAATAGAATCATTATTAAAATAA
>CALZMS010000251.1 GCA_945788595.1 uncultured Lachnospiraceae bacterium | reverse complement strand
TGATTGAGTTAAAAGCTCAGTTTTATAAGTTGGTTACTTTATAACCGAAATGCGTTACTTACGCAAACTTGTGAAATGGTCAATAAAGAGTAGTAAAAGTTTTGTTGCTATATAGACTCTGAGTACCCAATATCGATTCTGGTATTTTGATACGCTAGCTTTTTTTAAGCACCCGTTTTTACTTTTGTATCTAAAAATTTACAGCAGAAGAAGATTGAAGCAGGTTGTGTAATGACAGCCTGCTTTTTTTATACCAGAATCCATCGGTCATTGACCATACATTCTTACAACGAGGTGTATGACTATGGAAAAGAAACTTTCGATGGAGCAAAATCGTGCCCCAATCTATGAGGCACTCCAGACCTTCCGCCAGATGCGCGTGGTTCCTTTTGATGTCCCGGGTCATAAGCACGGGAGGGGAAATCCGGAGCTTACCGCTTTTTTGGGGGAACAATGTGTTGGCGTGGATGTCAACAGCATGAAACCCTTAGACAATCTGTGTCATCCTGTTTCCGTGATTCGGGAAGCGGAAGAGCTTACTGCGAAAGCCTTCGGCGCTGCACATGCATTTTTGATGGTGGGAGGAACCACCAGCTCAGTGCAAAGTATGGTACTCTCCGTCTGCAAACGGGGAGATAAGATCATCCTTCCCAGGAATGTCCACCGCAGTGTCATCAATGCACTGGTTCTTTGCGGTGCGATACCTGTCTATGTAAATCCCGAAGTAGACAGACGGCTTGGGATCTCCCTTGGCATGCAGCGGGAACAGGTAGCCAAAGCCATTGCAGAAAATCCTGATGCAGTGGCAGTCCTGGTAAACAACCCTACCTACTATGGAATCTGCAGTGACTTAAAAGCCATTGTAGACATGGCTCACGGGGCAGGCATGTATTGTCTGGCAGATGAGGCCCATGGTACCCATTTTTATTTCGGTGAAAATATGCCGCTGTCTGCCATGAAGGCCGGTGCCGATCTGGCCGCTGTCTCCATGCATAAAAGCGGCGGAAGCCTGACCCAGTCCAGTCTTCTCCTGACAGGCCCCAATGTAAATCCCGGGCATGTACGTCAGATCATCAACCTGACCCAGACGACCTCCGGCAGCTACCTTTTGATGTCAAGTCTGGATATCAGCAGACGAAATCTTGCCTTACGGGGAAAAGAAGTCTTTGCAAAGGTTGTTTCCATGGCAGACTACGCCAGAGAGGAGATCAATGCCATCGGCGGCTACTATGCTTTTGGCAGGGAGCTGATAAACGGAAACTCCATATTTGATTTTGACCCCACCAAGCTCAGTGTCCATACCAGGGATATCGGTCTTGCCGGCATTGAAGTTTATGATATCCTGCGTGATGAATATGATATCCAGATTGAGTTTGGTGACATCGGAAATATCTTAGCTTACCTTTCCATCGGGGACCGCCCCCAGGAACTGGAACGCCTTGTGAGTGCTCTGGCAGAGATCCATCGAAGATACCAGAAAGACAGCAGCGGCCTTCTCAGTCAGGAATACATCGCTCCCGAAGTGGTGACCAGCCCTCAGGAAGCCTTCTATGCCAAAAAGCTCAGCCTTCCTTTAGAGGAAAGTGAAGGACGTGTCTGCAGCGAATTTGTCATGTGCTATCCGCCCGGCATTCCAATCCTGGCTCCCGGCGAACGCATTACCTCTGATATCTTAGACTACATTCAGTATGCAAAAGTCAAGGGCTGCTCCATGACAGGTCCGGAAGATCCTGAAATATTGAGGATCAATGTATTAGCGTAAGGAGGATTTCGTAATGGAATTATGGTTCAGTGAATTTCACGCACCGGATGTCAAACACAGTATCCGTATCAACCGACATCTGTATTCAGAAAAAAGTGACTATCAGCAGATCGATATCTTTGATACGCCGGAATTTGGCAAAGTACTGACTCTGGACGGCAATGTCATGCTGACTGAGCGGGATGAGTTTATTTACAACGAAATGATCACCCATGTACCCATGGCCGTGCACCCTCGTATCCGGGATGTTCTGGTGATCGGTTCCGGAGACGGCGGCGTGGTCAAAGAGCTTACCAGATATGACAGTGTGCAAAGAATCGACCTGGTGGAAATGGATACGCAGGTAATCGAGGCGTGCCGCACTTACCTGCCGGAAAATGCATGCCGTCTGGATGATGACCGCGTACATATCTACTATGACAATGCCCTTAGATTTATCAGGCGCTGTAAAAATGAATACGATCTCATTATCGTAGACTCTACCGATCCCTTTGGTCCTTCCGAAGGATATTTTACAAGAGAATTTTACGGCATCTGCTACAATGCCCTCAGAGAAGACGGCATTATGGTCAATCAGCAGGGAAGCCCCTTTTATAAACATGATGCGGAGGAACTGCAGCGAAGCCACAAAAGGATCGTCAGCACCTTTCCCATCAGCCGTGTCTATCAGGCACACATTCCAACCTATGCAGCCGGCTACTGGCTCTTTGGCTTTGCCAGCAAAAAATATCATCCCATTGATGATTTTCACCCGGAGCAATGGAAAAATCTCCATCTGGGCACCCAGTATTACACCACCAGATTACATATCGGGGCATTTTATCTCCCCGCCTTTCTGGAAAAAATGCTTGAGGAGGTAGAATGATCATGCAAAAAAATGTAGAAACCTTTCTTTCATGTGACTGTGAATACGAAGAAGCTGACATTGTATTGTTCGGCGCTCCCTTTGATTCCACCACCAGCTTTCGTCCCGGAGCCCGGTTTGGCTCCTCTGCCATTCGTCATGAAAGCTTTGGACTGGAAACCTACAGTC
>CALZMS010000250.1 GCA_945788595.1 uncultured Lachnospiraceae bacterium | reverse complement strand
ACAATCAGAGCTGTGATTTTTCCACACTTCGGATCAAATTCCACATCGATCACGAATCCCATACTGGCACAGTTTTTTGTATTGATGATCTCCTTACGCTGCAGCTCACGAATACTCATATGCACTCCGTTTTTTACAGTATATGAAAAAAACGGGATGATTGCTCATCCCGTTCATTATTGCTACATGAAGAAATCCCAAATAAATAGTTAACAAACGTTTCTGCATACGAGAAACAGACATAGTGGTCTTCCTTCTCATAATTCATGTTCTTTCTTCTTATCCACTGATAATCCTGCCGATCTGGAACAACCAGCTGTTATCTATGTAATTGACGCTTTGCCGGTCCGTAGTAATTCCATACACCATGGAAAGCATACCGGATAAAACATCCACAACTCTGTAAGAAGGACATACCTGCTTTTCTGTACACGCCGAAGGTCATCCTGGCAGAATGCAGCTTGCTGCCGGATTTTCCGGTGGTACTGAGGCTGTACTGTAGATAGGGAATATCAATACCTGAGCAGGTGCGGTATTTTTTCAGCACCTTCAGCCAGGTCAGATAGTCCTCATGCACCGAATCGCATGCCATGGGAAATTCCCGGGCCACCTCTGTTTTCATTACTACAGAACTGCAGGCTATACTATTGCACCCCAGAAGCTCCTCGTAGGTAATCTGTTCCGGCATATGAATAATCTGTCCGTCCTTAGGCGAACCCGGACAGCAAAGCTGTCTTGCGGTGGAACAGATCACATCCTTTGTCTCCTGCAGACGTTTCAGCTGCGCTTCAAGTTTTCCCTCCAGCCAGAAATCATCCGCGTCAAGAAAAGCTACATATTCTCCCTTCGCCATGGCAACACCGCGGTTTCTTGTCTCTGCCACACCAAGGTTCTTTTCGTTGCGAACATAACAGATCTGCTGTTTTTCTACATAGGGCTTGAGCACCTTGGCCGTATTATCCGAAGAGCAGTCATCGATCACCAGGATCTCTTTTTCTGCGTTTTGTATAAGCACAGATTCTATGGCTCTGCCAACGGTCTTTTCGCCATTATATACCGGTATGACCACCGAGATCATCGTTATTTTCTCCTTTGTTATCATCTGCAAGGGCTGTCGTCTGGTTTTCTTCCACACCCTCCGATGTCTCTTTCTGGAACAGGATCCTGAAGGTCATGAACATTAATTTAATGTCCAGCCACAAAGAATAATTCTGTATATAGAAAAGATCCAGTTTCAGCTTGTCGTAAGGAACTGTATTATACTTTCCATAAACCTGCGCATAGCCGGTAAGACCCGCTTTTACTTTAAGGCGATAATAAAACTCGGGAATTTCTTTCTCATACTTATGCATGATCTCCCGTCGTTCCGGACGGGGACCCACGATAGACATATCACCTTTTAACACATTAAACAGCTGCGGCAGTTCGTCAAAATGAAGATTTCTCAGCACTTTTCCCACAGGGGTAATCCGGGAATCATGCCGCGTTGCCAGCTGAGCGCCATTTTTCTCAGAATCTATGCGCATGCTGCGGAACTTATAGATCATAAACAGCCTGCCGCCGATGGTCACACGCTCCTGCTTGTAGATCACCGGGCCTCCGTCATAGGCTTTGATCATGATCGCGCTGATCAGCATAAACGGAGATGCCAGGATAATACCAACCAAAGAAATAATAATATCCATGGCTCGTTTAAAGAATACCTGCTCTGCTGTCAGTCCCATATTTCTGGAAAGCAGAAGCGGTGTATCAAATAGATGGATTCTCTCAGAACCCTTGATCAGAATATCTGAAATCTTAGGTGTTACATAACAGCGAATAGAATGGGAAAAACAATATTTCAGCAATCGGTTACGTATTGCCGCAGGAAGATCCCAGATGATCACGGCCTCATAATCCCGCATCATGCGGTAAATCTCTTCCTCCCCTGCGTCATTGATATTCACCTTAGCACAGATATCATATTTATCATTTCTCTTGCCAACCTTCTCTTCGAAACTGTCCGGTTTTCTGTCCCCATAGATCAAAAGCATCTTGTGTGGGGGATACAGGCATATGTAAATAGCCCCGCTGATCAAAGTCCACAAAATAATAATTCCGACATCGCATAACTGCACCAGAAGCATTGGCATTATCGGCAGAAACCACCGATGGATCAGTACAATCTGAAAATACACGATGACATTGGCACACACACTGGATATTCCCAGTGCATATACAATATCAAGTTTTTTCATAAAACCGACTCGCAGACCGCCGCTCATCTTAGAAAACATAAAAGTAACGAGGGCATAGATGCCGATCAGAACATAGTTACCACGTCTCCAGAAAGGCGCCGTGATGCGCAGACGATAGAACCCATACCAGGCATAGGCAAACACTGCGGAAACTGCGATCAGATAGATAATGCCCAGCAGGAAAACGATGATTCGCTTAAAATATTCTCTCTGTTTCATATCTCCTCCGGGATAACGGATATCCCTAATTATCCTTTGATTTTACATGAATTATATCTGCCTTATTCTAGCAACGACCTTTTGTTTTGTCAACAAATCTGCCGGGGTTTTCCCGGTTTACCGCAATTTTTCATTTTATTTTCATATTTTTTTGAGGGAGACGGACGATGGACGGTGCCCCGCAGTTGCAGAGGTATATATGTTTTCTTCGCTCCTCCTGCGCTCGCTCCGAGCCTAGGGTCTCGGAGTCGTGCTCGGTAAAGTCGCTTGAAAACATATATACCTCTGCAGCCGCGGGGCACCGTCCATCTGTGTATTGCAGTGATTTATTTAGTCAACG
>CALZMS010000249.1 GCA_945788595.1 uncultured Lachnospiraceae bacterium | reverse complement strand
TCCAGAACCGTGCCAATACCCTGGCGCTGTGGTGCATGTTTGCCCAGGTATTCCCGCTGTTCCAGGATGCCAGCCGGTTCACAACGGTAACCTCCGTGTACGCAGAGGGCGGTATTGCCGCAGCCATGGGCAGCAGTATGCCGGCAGCTGCTGATCCTACAGCACAGGGACTGATTGCCGTGGCGGCTCTGGCAGTCAATGTATTTGCCTTTGCCTACATCCTGAAACGGGCAAAGAAGCAGAAAAAGAACCCCTGGAAACAGGAGATCTTTGTAGGAACAAAGGATTACGAAGAGGCTATTGCACGGGCTGAATAACTGCGTGCAGTGAGGAGTTTATTATGGAAGAAAAGATCGTTTTCTGCAGAGGCGGCGGATGTACGGCCAAGCTTGGTGCGGGTGTGCTGGCAAGAGTGCTGGAAAAGCTGCCCAAGGGCCCGATGGATGAGAATCTGCTGATCGGTTATGACAGTAAGGATGATGCGGCGGTATATAAGATCAGCGACGATGTGGCGGTGGTTCAGACGCTGGATTTTTTCCCGCCCATGGTGGATGATCCCTATACCTTCGGAAAGATTGCGGCCACCAATGCTCTGAGTGATATCTATGCCATGGGCGGTACGGTAAAGACAGCGCTGAATATTGTCTGTTTTCCGGAGTCCGCGGATCTGAATATTCTCGGTGAAATCATGAGGGGCGGCTCAGAGAAGGTGATCGAGGCCGGCGGTACGTTGGCCGGAGGTCATTCCATCGCTGACAAGGAAGTAAAATATGGTCTGTCTGTTATGGGAACAGTGCATCCGGATAAAATTTACGCCAACGATAAGGGACAGCCTGGCGACCGCCTGATTCTTACAAAAAAGCTGGGCGTGGGGATCATCTGCACGGCCAACCGTGTGGGTGAGGCGTCAGAGGAAGCCATGGCGGAGGCTATAGAGTCCATGACCACCCTCAATAAAAGAGCATCGGAGATCTGTCAGGAGTATGAGGTACATGCCTGCACGGATGTTACCGGCTTCAGCTTTCTGGGCCATCTGCATGAGATGATGAACGGTCGTCTATCCTGCCGGATTCATGCAGGTCAGGTGCCGGTAATCACAGAGGCGCTGCATCATGCGGATGAATTCCTTTTAACAGCTGCGGGTCAGAAAAACCGGAACCATGTGGAAAAATATGTGCAGTTTACGGATATTCCCTTTGCCATGGAAGAGGTGCTTTTTGATCCCCAGACCTCGGGAGGTCTTTTGATCGCGGTGAAAGAAGAAGAGGCAGAAAGTCTTTGCGGTAAACTGCAGGGAGCCGGACTGCCGGCACAGATTGTGGGAGAGATTATTGCACGAGCTGAGAAGGAAATATACGTAATGCGTTAGGCCGATTAATGCAATTCTGGGCGGGAAGACCGATATATGCCGCAAGAATGTGAAAAGATTTTTGTAAAGCTGCTTTTTATGAGTGACTAACGTATTCGTGTATAAACTGAAAAGATACAGATGTATGCTCAAAAACAGAGGATTTTGTAAAAAAACTCTATGCATAAGCTATATTTATAATGTATAATAAGCTGTCTTTGGGAACCGGAGAAAAAACGTCCGGTTTCTGTAATTTATGTAACGAAAGATAAGGAGACGAGAAAAATGAACCAGAATGAAAACAAAGGCGCTGAGTATGATTTTTACGCCAAGCTTCCTTTGAAAAAAGCCATTCCGCTGGGTATGCAGCATGTGCTGGCCATGTTTGTCGGAAACCTGACCCCGATCCTTCTGATCACGGGAGCCTGCGGTCTGGGAGCCGGTACTGAGTATGCAGATCTGCAGATCGCTCTTTTGCAGAATGCCATGCTGATCGCCGGTGTTGTAACCCTGATCCAGCTGTTTTCCGTCGGTCCGGTGGGCGGCAAGGTGCCGATCATTATGGGTACCAGCTCCGGTTTTATCGGTGTATGCAACAGTGTATCCGCAGCTATGGGCGGTGGAATCCTGGCTTATGGCGCGATTATGGGTGCGTCCCTGATCGGCGGTTTGTTTGAAGGCGTACTGGGCTTTATGTTAAAACCGCTTCGCCTTTTCTTCCCGCCGGTAGTTACCGGCGCGGTAGTGCTGTCCATCGGACTTTCTCTGATTTCCGTTGGTGTAAATTCCTTTGGCGGCGGCAGCAGTGCCAAAGACTTCGGTTCTCTGGAGAACCTTCTTTTAGGCGCGATTGTTCTGATCGTGATTGTAGCGTTAAAGCATGGAACGAAAGGTATGACCAGTGCTTCTTCGATCCTGATCGGTATTATTGTAGGATATATCGTAGCGGCTATCATGGGTATGGTGCTGCCCACCACTGGTGTGGATGCCGAGGGTGTGGAGTACACCAAAGCCTGGGTGCTGAACTGGCAGAAGGTGGCGGATGCCAGCTGGTTTGCCATTCCGGCCATTATGCCGGTGAAGCTGGTATTTGATGCGCGTGCTATCGTTCCGATCATGATTATGTTTGTGGTTACCGCAGTGGAAACTGTAGGCGATATCTCCGGTGTTATGGTCGGTGGTATGGACAGAGAGGCAACGGACACCGAGCTGGCCGGCGGCGTGATCTGCGACGGTCTGGGCTCCAGCCTGGCATCCCTTTTCGGTGTACTGCCGAATACTTCCTTCAGCCAGAACGTGGGTCTTGTGACCATGACAAAGATCGTTAACCGCTTTGCTCTGACTACTGGCGCGATTTTCTTGATCCTGTGCGGTCTGTTCCCGAAACTGGCAGCGCTGATCTCCATCATGCCCCAAAGTGTACTGGGCGGCGCAGCCGTAATGATGTTCTCTTCCATCGTAGTCAG
>CALZMS010000248.1 GCA_945788595.1 uncultured Lachnospiraceae bacterium | reverse complement strand
GGCAGATGCTCTCCCAGCTGAGCTAAGACCCCATGTATTTTGTTCTGTTGTTCTCTCGAACCGACTTTGTTAGTATACTATGTGTTTTTTGAATTGTCAACATTTTTTTATACATTTCTATAAAAATATTTTTGGGCGAGTGGCGGCGGAATATGGGGGTGAAGCAGGAGCAGATATATGTTAATTTTTTGCTCCTGCTTCACCCCCATATTCCTATTTACGGTTTGAGGGGCGATAGGTGTGTAGGGTGCACGCCTGAAGGTCTCGGTATTTTACTTTTCTATACCAAAACGTAATACTAACTTTGTCGAATGGCAAAGATAGCCACGGAACGGGGTTTCATGACGAAGCTGTAGTGGATGGCTATGGCTTCGTCTTCTTCGTAGCAGTATTTTCCGGTGCTGTCTCCGTATGTGTTGACGTATAGATACCAAGCGGTGTGTTCCGGTGCTTTTGGCAAGGTGATCGGTACGTCATCCCAGAAAGCGTTGACGCAAATGTAGATCATATCGTCTCTGTCTTTGGTCTGGTCGTATCCGGCGAAGCTTACGCCGATGGTTTTGGCATTTTCCGGAAGATTGGTGTTTTCTGCATTGACGTCATGAGCCCGGATCGGGTCTATACCGCAGTGGGCGTCTGGCAGGCGTTTGCGGATTACGGCGCGTTTTGCACGGAATGCAATCATGTACTGGAAGAACCGGAAGATCTCCTGATTCTTTTCCAGCATGCTCCAATCCAGCCAGAACATTTCGTTGTCCTGACAGTAGCAGTTATTGTTGCCAAACTGTGTATTTCCGAATTCATCTCCTGCCAGAAACATAGGAGTACCACGACTGCACATCAGTACAGCACAGGCATTTCGCACCATGCGCCATCTGAGTTCCTGGATTTTCGGATCATCTGTCGGACCTTCCTGGCCACAGTTCCAGCTTCTGTTATCGTTGGCACCATCTGTATTATTCCAGCCGTTGCACTCATTATGCTTTTCGTTATAAGAATAGAGATCGTACATAGTAAATCCATCGTGACAAGTGATGAAGTTTACACAGGAATTATAAGCGTCATATCCCGTATCTGTTCCCTCCGGAGTCACGCCGTACAGATCGCCGGAACCGGCAATACTCCATGCCGCTTTCCAGGATTCCCAGAAATCACCTTTTAAGAATCCTCTCAGGCTGTCACGGTATCTGCCGTTCCATTCTGCCCAGCGCTTATGGGCGGGGAAACTGCCCACCTGATACATGCCGCCGGCATCCCAGGCTTCGGCTATGAGCTTGCTGTTTCTTAAAATGGGATCGTTGGCGATCATCTCCAGAATCGGAGGATTTTTAAGCGGTGTGCCGTCCTCATCCCGGCTCAGTATACTGGCCAGATCGAAACGGAAACCGTCTACCCGATAACTAATGGTCCAGTAGCGCAGACACTCCAGAATCATCTGGCGCACCACCGGATGATTACAATTTAAGGTATTGCCGCAGCCACTGAAATTAAAATATTTTCCATCCGGAGTCAGCATGTAATATCTCTTGTTATCGATACCCTTGAAGCTGAAGGTTCTGCCGTCTTCATTTCCTTCCGCTGTATGGTTGAATACCACATCCAGGATTACATCGATGTCGTGATCGTGGCAGGCTTTGATCATTTCTTTGAGTTCCTGACCTTCATTATTGTGCTCCGGGCCGGAGGCGTAGCTGGTATTTGGTGCAAAAAAGCTTACCGTATTATAGCCCCAGCACTCCAGCAGCTGTTTTCCCTCGTACTCCCGGGCATTCATGGTCTCATCAAACTCAAATATGGGCATCAGTTCTATGGCATTGATTCCCAGTTTTTTCAGATAAGGGATCTTTTCCATCAAACCACGGAAAGTTCCTCTGTGACTCACCCCGGAGGATGGATCCATAGTAAATCCCCGGACATGCAGCTCGTAGATCACAAGATCCGACAATTCTCTCTTGGAGGGCACAGCATCCCCCCAGTCAAAAAGATCTTCAACTACACGGGCATGGTAGGGACCGGTCTCCTTTTTCCCCCATACCTGTTGTCCTGTCACCGCATGGGCATAAGGATCCAGAAGAATATTATTTCTGTCAAACAGAAGTCCTCTTTCCGGTTCATAGGGGCCTCCGATGCGGTAGGCATACTCAAGTTCCTCTATATCCAGATTATAAACAAACATAGAATACGTATCTCCGATCCGATATGTCTCCGGGAACGGGATCACAGCATACGGTTCTTCTTCTCTGTGTCTGAAAAGCAGCAATTCACAGGATGTTCCCCTGTGGGTAGTAATCGTAAAGTTCACCCCTGTCCCCAGCGGATATGCTCCGTTTACCGCTGGAAAACCCGGCCGCACTGTAAATCCGGAAATTACATGAAGCCCCGGTCTTTTGTGAACACCGTGCTTCATCAGTATCTCTTCTTTCATAATAATATGTTCCTCTACTTTTTCCTTACATCTTTTTCCAGGCGCTTCGCGTAAACAGGATCAGGATCGGGAAAATCTCCAGACGTCCTGCCAGCATATCCAGGATCAGTATGATCTTAGACAGCCCTCCAAACATGGCAAAATTGCCCGTAGGTCCCACCATTTCCAGACCGGGACCAATATTATTAAAGCAGGCCACAACTGCAGTAAAACTGGTGGTCATGGAAAAATCATCCAGTGTCACGACTAGAAAACTAAACACAATAATGATTACATAGGCTGCCAGATACGCATTGGTATTGGCCAGGATCTTTTCATCCACAGTCTGATGATTATTGCGCACAACCATAACCTTTCTTGGCTGCAGCACCTGCATAATATTTCGTTTTAA
>CALZMS010000247.1 GCA_945788595.1 uncultured Lachnospiraceae bacterium | reverse complement strand
GGTGCGAAGAATCAGAGAAGCGTTTTCCGGGAGAGAAAAACTCGCAGAAAGCTGTTTCAGACGTTCACGCTGAGTATCCGTTAACTTACGGGATATCCCGATCTCCGATTTAAGGCTGCGGTTCAGCACCATATGTGGGCTGTGCAGAGAAAACCCGGCACTTACCCGAGGATTTTTCTTTCTCCCCGCTTCTTTTGTTACCTGTACCACCAGCTCTGTCATGCTGTTTATGGCCTTTTTTTCGGAAACATGGGGAAGATAGGCCACCTCCTGATCGGAAAGCTCCATGTAACAGGAAGTTTCTTTATCTATATGGACAAAGGCGCAGTTCATAAAAGACTGCACCCGTTCTACTTGTCCAAGATAAATATTTCCGAGAATCTCCTGATTTTGGTCGCCCCAGAGACGAAGCTCCACGATACGGCCCTCTTCTTCCAGTGCTGCTATCGTAAGCTCTTTTTCTTTCCAGGGCATTCTGGTTATGATCAATTTTTTATGCAATGGACTTACCTAAAGCATCCAGGGGACGGAAATCGTGTGCTTTATCGCCGCCCAGGTCTGCGTAAACTTCTTTTCTGTGTATCAGCAGGGAAAATTCATTGAGGGGCAGATCATACTCTTTGGCAAAAGCCTCGACCACCAGCTCAGGGCGCAGATTATCGCTGCTTCCGGAGGAAACCTGCAGGAAAATGCCGTCTTCTTCAAAATGCCAGCCGTAGACCAGCGGACGGATATCCATCTCTTTTTCTCCCTTTTTTGTTTTCTTGGTTACTGTGATAGAAGGCTGCTCCATAAATGCATTGAATTTATCCTTCCAGTCTGCGGGCAGCGTTTCCGGATAACGGAATCGTACGAGGTAATCGGCTGCTGCCACCAGTGACATGGCCTTGCTGGCTTTTTCCTCCGGCACCTGTACCACATTCAATACCCGCATGCCCTCTACCATCACGGCATTCAGACGGTCAATAAGCTCACGAGATGGATATTCTGTGCGGATCACCAGATCAAAATATTCCGCTTCGCTGGTCAGTCCCACGCCAAGGGGATTGGCAAAGGACATGATCATATGGGGACTGAAGCCCTCGGAATAGGCCACATCGATACCAGCTCTGCGGATGGCCCGCTGAAAATAACGCATGATATCCAGATGTCCGATAAATTTCATGGCGCCTTCCTTGGCAAATTTAATTCTTATCTTCACAGCAGACACCTCCTTTGTAGGATCTGGCACCGCAGCCTGCGCACTGTATACGGCAGTTCGGAGTCACGGTCTCTTCCTGGGCTCTGTGCCATTCTCTGAGCAGAAAGCTCTTGGTCACACCGGCATTGATGAAATCCCAGGGGAAAATCTCGTCTTCCCCGCGGGTACGGCACACATAGAAATTAGGATCCACATGACAGGCCGCAAAAGCCTCATCCCATTTTTCCTGATGATAATATTCGCCCCAGGCATCAAAGGTCTGACCGTGTTCGTAAACATACTGGATCACATCCGCCACCTTACGGTCACCTCTGGCCAGTACACCCTCCAGCACGCTGACATCGGCCTCGTGCCAGTTGTATTTGATACTCTTCTGGTTCAGCTGGGCATGGATCTCTCTTCTCACGATGCCCGCCCGGTCAAGAAACTCTTCCTTGCGACACATGGGCGCCCACTGGAAGGGTGTGAACGGCTTCGGTACAAAGAAAGAGGTGCTGACCACGATCTGTACTTTACCGTTTCTCTGATCCTTGGGGATCTCATAATACCGCTCAGCAATCTTCTCCGCCAGATGAGCAATCTCTTTCATATCCTCTTCTGTCTCGGTGGGAAGTCCCAGCATAAAATACAGCTTCACACGGTTCCAGCCACCCTCAAAGGCCTGTCCTGCGCCGTGGAGGATATCTTCCTCCGTAAGTCCCTTGTTGATGACATCACGCATACGCTGGGATCCAGCCTCAGGAGCAAAGGTGAGACTGCTTTTACGGATATCCTGTACCTTTTCCATAACGTCCAGTGAAAAAGCATCGATACGCAGCGACGGAAGGGAAATATTGACGCCGCGGCGGTCACATTCATCGATCAGGAAGTTCACCAGCTCGGGAAGCTGACTGTAATCGCTGGAGCTTAAGGAGCTTAAGGAAATCTCTTCATCACCGGTGGCGTCCAGCATGGCCAGCGCCCGCTGTTTTAAGAATTCCAGGCTTCTCTCCCGGAGCGGACGGTAGATCATACCTGCCTGACAGAAACGACAGCCTCGGATACAGCCTCGCTGGATCTCAAGAACCACACGGTCCTGCGTAGCCTTGATAAAAGGTACCACAGGCGCTGTGGGATAATAGGTGTCACTCATTTCCATGACCACCTGTTTCTCGATCATTGTCGGCAGCGAGGCATCCACCGGAGTAAAGCTTTCGATGGTACCATCTTCTTTATAAGTAACGGTATATAAAGAAGGCGCATAGATACCCGGAATCTTACCGGCTTCCAGGAGAAATTCTCTCCTGCTCCATCCTTCTTTTCTGGCTTTCTGATACAGAGCCAGCAGATCAAAGTAAACGATTTCGCCTTCACCGATATAAAACAGATCAAAAAACGGTGCGATAGGCTCCGGATTGTAGGTACAGGGACCACCGCCGATCACGATGGGCACATCCCAGTCACGGTCCTCAGCCCGAAGTGGAATACCGGACAGATCCAGCACCTGCAGGATATTGGTATAGCACATCTCATACTGGATCGTAATGCCCAGAAAATCAAAATCCTTAATGGGATCCTGGGATTCCAGTGCAAACAGAGGAATCTGTTTCTCCTTCATGATCTCAGCCAGATCCGGCCAGGG
>CALZMS010000246.1 GCA_945788595.1 uncultured Lachnospiraceae bacterium | reverse complement strand
CAGAAGTGCCTGTGGGCATCTGATCGAGAAAATGAGCGCCAGAACGGATGTGTGGCTGATCCTGATCTCCAGAGCACCCATGCCGAAATGGCTGAAAACAGCATTTGTTCGTTACATTTTCGTGACCATCGGGGAAGAAGAACTGTGCCTGAATCAAAAAGAGCAGGAGCAGTATCTGGAGAAATGGGAACTGATGCCGACAGCGGTTACCGTCAGGAGAATCTGGGAGCTGGGGCATGGCAATCCGTTATTCCTTCGGATCGTGGCAATGCGGTTGCGGGATACTTTGCCGGCAGATCTGCAGAGGGATAAGGTAGCAGCGGAGCTTCGCGCCATTGAGGAGTCCAGAATGGATCTGTGGGATTATCTGGAAGTACATGTGTATGACCAGTGGAGCGTGGAACTGCAGGAGTTTCTGGAAGCAGTATGTATCGTGGAGCAGTTTGATCTGCAGATGGCGCAGCAGATTACAAAGAAAAAAGAGGCAGGAAAGCTGATCCGGCAGGCGCAGGAAACCGGAAACTTCCTGATCGAATACAGAGAGAATGACCAGAGCATTTATGAGATGAGAACTCCCATGAAATATTCCATGCGCCGGAGACTTGAGGCGAAATATTCTAAGGATTACATCATGGAGCTGTATTACAGTGCCGGAAACAGCTATGAGATCGCCGGAAATGTGCGTGAAGCGCTGAAGATGTATGAGACCTGTCACAACGAAGATGGAATCTCCCGTATTCTGATCGATAATGCGAGAAGAAATCCGGCATCGGGAGAGTATTTTGAACTGAGGCGCTACTATCTGGCGCTGCCGGAGGAGAAGATCGCGGAGAGCGTGGAACTGATGGCAGGCATGAGTATGCTTCAGTCCATCCTTTTAAACGAAGAAGAAAGTGAGCGCTGGTATCAGAAGCTTGCCGATTATGCGAAGAAAAAGACCGGAGGACAAAAACGGGCAGCGGAAAGCAGACTGCTGTATCTGGAAATCGCTCTGCCCCACAGGGGGATCATTCAGTTGACGGATCTGCTCAAGCGGGCCGGAGTGCTTTTGCTGGAAAGAAAGCTGGCACTTCCGGAGTTTTCCGTAACGAGCAATCTGCCCTCTATGATGAATGGTGGAAAAGATTTCTGTGAGTGGAGTAAAAAGGATAGGGAACTGGCAAAGAGTCTGGGTAAGGTGGTGCCCTTTGTGCTGGGAAAATATGGAAAAGGTCTGGTCAATCTGGCCCTTGCGGAAAGCTTTTTTGAAAAGGGAGGGGACGACTATGAGGTGGCAGCCCTTGCAGGAAACGGAAGAATGCAGGCAGAGAGCGGCGGAAAGATCGAGCAGGTCTTTGTGGCGGTGGGGATACTGACACAGCTGTCCATCCTGAATAACCGAATGGATGATGCGGTGGACATGTTGGAGAGCTTTCGGCAGGTGGCGGATGTGGAAGCACCGAAGCTGCTGCCCAATATCCGTGCCATGTCGGTGCGCATGGATCTGTACATGGGCAGGATCAGCGAAGCCGATCAGTGGATGGAGGAAGCCCCGGATGAGGATGCGGAATTCAACACCATGGAGCGTTATCGTTATCTGACAAAGGTGCGTGTCTATCTGATGTCCGGGCGTAGGGAAAAAGCATTGCTTTTGCTGGATAAAATGCGTTTTTACGCAGAAAAAATGCACCGGACTTATGTAGGAATGGAAGTGAAGATACTGGCAGCTATTGCCATGTACCGTATGGGAAAGGACGGCTGGCAGGAAAAACTGCAGGAGGCTGTAACAGAGGCGGAGGAGTATCACTTTGTGCGCATCCTGACAAAGGAAGGAGCCGCTGTTCTGAAACTTTTGAAAACAGCACCGATCACATGGAAGGATATGTCCTTCAAAAAGCAGGTCATGAAAGAATCTGAGCAGATGGCAGAATTTTATCCCTCATACCTGAAGGAAAAGCAGGAAGGAAATGTGACCCTGACCGATAAAGCTCTGAAGATCCTGCGTCTGCAGGCAGAGGGCTTGTCCGTGGAAGCGATCGCTAAACAATTGGATCTGTCAAAGGCCGGCGTGAAATATTACAATCAGGAGACTTATAAAAAGCTGGGAGTCAACAACAAGGCAGCCGCGGTGGCGGAAGCCAGAAACAGGCGGCTGATATAAGAGTAAAACACCCGGGTGAAAGTGTTTCACCCGGGTGTATTTTGTTGCAATAAACGGATGGATAAATTATAATAAAAAAATAGCTATGAGATGGGAGGAAGAACACAATGAAATTCAGAATGTATCACGAAAATTACAATGTATTGGACTTGAACCGCTCGCTGGAGTTTTATGAAAAAGCGCTTGGCCTGACGGAACAGCGCAGAAAAGAGGCATCAGACGGCTCTTACATCATCGTGTTTGTTGGAAATGAGGAAGCGGATTTTCAGTTGGAACTGACCTGGCTGCGTGACCGTACAGAGCCGTACAATCTCGGTGATGAGGAGTTTCATCTGGCATTTCAAACGGACGATTTTGAGGCAGCACATGCGCTGCACAGCGAGATGGGCTGTATCTGTTTTGAGAATGAGAAAATGGGTATCTACTTTATTCAGGATCCGGACGGATACTGGCTGGAGATCGTACCGGTACGGAAATGACTTTTTTGCGGAAATACTGCAAAAACAGTAAGATCATGAAGGAAAGAATATATGAAGCATATGCAATTTGAACAGCTGTCACCGGAGCAGATCGAGCAGCGCAGCTTTGAAATCATCACAGAGGAACTTGGCGGGCGAACCTTTGATCCGCTGCAGGAGCCGATCATCAAGCGCGTGATCCATACGACCGCGGATTTTGACTATGCGG
>CALZMS010000245.1 GCA_945788595.1 uncultured Lachnospiraceae bacterium | reverse complement strand
GCTGCCTCACTGTTGTTAGTGAGACAGCCCCTTTTTCTTTTTCCTGAAATCAATCCATATCCTCTTTCAGCGCATTCACAATCAAATCATTTAGCCCCTGAGAAGGAACCGTCTTTGCCCAACCGGGCTTGTGGTCATGTTCCGGGTACTGATACCTCCACTGGTCGTATTCTTCCTTGGTGATTTCCCCAGCATCTAGCTTGGCAGATTCCGTCTGCCAGCTGGTGAACATATCAAGGAGATTGAGATAATCGCTCCCCTTGCTTTTCTCCAGCCGCAGGCAAAGCTCTCCATCAATCTCTCCGATTTTCAGACCGTAGCGATCTTCCAGCGCAAAGAATGTGTGCATCAGACCGATGTAGCTGTCGATGTCCGGAAGATCAATCGCCTTGGGTGACACATCCAGTACACTTGCCAGCTTTTCCATAATCTCCGCTTTGGGTGTGCGGGTTTCAGATTCGTACTGCGCAAGACGAATATCCGCAGAGCGTTCCGGAAAACCAAAATCGTTTTTACTGATCCAGTTCGATGATCAATTCCTGCGCCCGGCAAGTGATTTCCTCGCGGGTAGGTCTGCGGAATCTGCCGACTGCATACTGTTTGACCATATCATAGCTGGCATTGGCAGATGCAATGATCGCCACAAAAACGGTACGGAAATCGTCTTTGTGCAACCCATGGGTAATGGGGAAGCTGTGGCGATAAGACAGTTCGCCATCCCGTGCATCGTACTGCAATGCGCCAAACCGCCTAGGGAAGTTCTCCGCTGCCATCTTTTCGCACAAAGGGTACGCAAAAACTCGATCTACCTGGAACGAATCCTCCTTTGTTTTATCTATAACCATATTATAGACAAAACAAACGAGTGAAAGGTCTCCCGTCAGGCGACATTTTACTTATCGAATACAGAGAAGTCTACATTTTCATAGATTCCATCGCCAACCAGTTTTCCATCCACGGTTAGTCCTACAACTCCTCCATTACCAGTGTATATATCCTGCAGTTTCCATCCGCGGTACTGATCTGTAACAGTCTGCATCATGCGATCCCAATTATAGCGGGTGGTAATAACGCTTCCATCTTGTTTTATTCCATATAAGGTAATTTTTTCCCTATCAGAGTCCGATGTGCCACAAACCTGCTTAATGTTGCTCCAATCGCTGAGATCCCAGCTAGGTGATGCTCCAACAACATCCACTGTACCATCTTTGTTCAGCAGGATCAGTCCCCAGCAGGCTACGATATCCGTAACTTGATCAAACTGATTGATGTTCACTTCTCCACCATAATAAGGAGACCCAGGAATATCTACCATCATGTCACCTGCGTTAGTATAAATATTGCCACCATTATGGGTCAGCAGCCTGCCATCGGCAGAAATACCGAACAGCCAATCCTCATAGTCCACTACTTTGATGGCACCGTTAAGCCCCGACTGATCGTCTTCTACACCGCCATCAACTGTTCCGTCCTTATTAATAACATAGAAAGAATGACCGGAATCCCGAACCTCTTTGACATTTTCCCAATGAACTTCATAAGGATCTAAATATCCATTTTCACTGATAAGGTGTACTGTACCATCTTTTTTCAAACACGCAAATGTAGACTGAATGTCAGAATAAACCAGTGTTTCCACATTCTTCATGCCAGCCAATGCGGTTTGTGAAGATTCATCTTCCCATGTACCATCAACCAAAATGCTGCCATCGTTGGTTACACCGACAGCTCCTTGCCAAGTAAAAAGCAATTCTTTTACATTGCTCCAACCGGAAAGACTACCATCCGTAACAAGGACGGACCCACTTTCTGTAAGGCCCACAAGAGACGATTCATCGTACCATTCTCCATCTCTCCACTCCAAAACCTTGTTGTAATACATTTGCTTTACATTCTTCCAATCCTGAACAACTTCTGAAAACTGACTATTTGCAGATACATTCACAGTACCATCGGTATACAAAACGGCTACGCTTCCATCCTCTATTGGGAGGACCTGTCGTATATCTGCTTCCATGCTCTGTGCAGTAACACTTGAGACACCATTCTCTGATAAAACTTCCCCGCCAGTCTCACTGTCAGAGTCACTAACTCTGAAGAGAAGTGTTCCAATACCGACCGCTATGATCAATACGCATACAGTCACAGAAATCAATACATTCATATTGTTTTCATTTTTCTGACTAAGCTTTCGACCGCAGCCAGCACAGTACTTTACGCCCATACTGTTTTGATATCCGCAATGCTTACAAACCATATATTCCTCCTGCATACAGTTAATCAACCATTCGCAAAAATTAATCTATCCGTCCAGCTTTTTTAGGCATGACATTGCTACGACAAACACAGCTTGTGCACTCGGTCTTATATCAGGATCTGCCACAAGCATCCGACTGATAAGGTATCGGATGTCCTCAGGCATATTCCCAGAAATATCGATTTTTTCCCCCGCTCTAACTGCGTCTCCAGCTGATCGGAATCTATTCTCATCATATCCCGGCAGTTTTCCTGCATAGTATTGATGAAATAAGATGCCCAATGCAAAAACATCCAGCTTTTTCCTCTTCGAGAAGTAAGCGTCAAATCTGGCAGTATATCGTAAGAGGCGTCCCGGAGTTTTGTATTCTGGGACACCCCAGGTTTATTCGCTTAAATGGAGAAATGAATTGCACGGTTTCTCTTTGCGTTCATGTACACTTCCTTGAAATC
Organism: uncultured Lachnospiraceae bacterium; assembly: GCA_945788595.1. Classification (GTDB taxonomy): domain Bacteria; phylum Bacillota; class Clostridia; order Lachnospirales; family Lachnospiraceae; genus UBA11957. The sequence continues at coordinate 148 of CALZMS010000245.1, read as the reverse complement.
CTCGATCGCTCCTTTACCGAAGTAGATACGATACGGCACTACCAGCCCATCCGAAATAATACTGTCCCGGAAAGGAATTAACACAGCATCCAGCAGCAGTGGAAACCATAACTGGTAAAAAAGCGCAGCATCAGATTGTTCCAGTCTC
>CALZMS010000244.1 GCA_945788595.1 uncultured Lachnospiraceae bacterium | reverse complement strand
TCGGAACTCTCTATTAAGCTCCTCCAGGTCCAGTTCGTCTTCGTTATTTTCCCTCATGTTCCTCATCCTTACATAATACTGCCTGTACCAGATACCTGGAATTAGTCTGTCCGCCGATGCAGGTGGACAGCGTGATAATATGATCATCCACTGTCACATCCACCCCGTCCCTCAGGTTAGCGTCCATGGATCTGATATGCATGATTTCCTCCAGATACGCCTGAAATACTTCGGGATCACTGAAATCAAAAGAATTCATAATGTGCCTGTCATCATAGGTATAGGCGGCAAACACGTGATAGACCAGCACGCCTTTAGGCGTATAAATGTACACATCCGGATGTTCCTCAAAAAATTCCTCGTCTGAAAACAGATGCAGGTTCTGGAACATGGATTTATTTTTCATGTTGTGTCCATAGATCACCGTATTCGGGTCAGTAAATTCTCTGCTGTTGCAGTCTTCTGTGTAAATACAGCCCGCAAATCTTGGTTTCTGGTACATATCGTGATGCAAATAATACTCATCATCACCCTCTCTCTGGGCAATGGGATAGTCAATATTGGTATCCGTGATACGGATCCAGGCATAAATATCAGGATTGATCTCCTGCAGCTTGTCAAAATCGATGGGATTTTCCATATCCGCAAAGAAGATATCGTCTCCGATTTCTGCCGCCTCTCCATCCAGCTCGCCGGTGAACTCAGTATTCTCGATTTCTTCCAGAGACACCTCATCCTCCGGTTCCTCCACAACGCTTTGCATTGCTTCCTGCCGGAGATGTTCATACTCTTTCTGTGCCTCATAAGTCTGGAAGGCATACCAGCCCAGAAATCCTACGCAGACTATGATTCCCACTATGGACAGGGTAAATATGACTTTCCAGAGTGTATTTTTTCTTTTCTTTGCTTTCTTCATCATACGCTTTTCCTTGCCTTTTTTCCCTTTCCCCGAAACACAGTTATTTTACTTTTTCCAGATGATTTTCACTGATCCGGTAGATATGGTCGCTCATGGACAGCACGCTGGGACGATGCGTGGTCACGATGCAGGTCTTATTCTTCCCGCAGCGGACAATATTTTTCAGCACTTCTTCCTCCGTGGCAATATCCAGAGCCGATGTGGCCTCATCCAGCAAAAGGACCGGCGCATCCCTGAGTATCGCCCGGGCGATGGAAATACGCTGTGCCTGGCCTTCGGAAAGACCGCATCCATGCTCGCCGATCATGGTATCTATTCCGCCCGGGAGCTGCTTAACAAATTCCCAGGCGCAGCCGGCCTTCAGCGCCTCTATGATCTCTTCGTCGGTGGCATCGCATTTCACCATACGCATATTCTCCGCGATCGTTCCCGCAAATACGGTATTTCCCTGGGGAACATAACCGAAAAACTCTCTTGTGGCCGAGGAGATCCGGCATCGGATACCATTCTCCCCCAAAAGCTCTGCCGTACCGCTGCTGGGATAAATCAGACCCAGAAGTATTCTCACAAGCGTCGTCTTTCCCTCTCCGGAGGGGCCGATAAGAGCTACTATTTCTCCCTTTCCTGCCTGGAAGTCACCTTTACAGATGACTTGATTTCCTTCCTTATATATAACGTCAACCTTGCTCAGCCGCACCGATACGCCTTTGCTCCGATACTTTCTCAGCTTGCCGACAGAAGCTTCATCAAGAATATTTTCTTTATCCAGCTCGGAGATTGCCATCAGACGGCCTGCGCAGGTGGCCGCATTGATGGCAGAGGGCACTACCTGGATCAGTGCCGAAAAGGCACTGGACAGAGAATTGGCCATCTGCAGAAACATCAGCATGGTGCCCGTCGTAATATGACCGGTCCAGAGACGATACACACTCCAACCGAAGCAGATATAGGAAACAATCATGCCTACGATGGACATAAACGAAGACGTATACACGGAAAATCGGTTATAATCCATCATTTTGTCTTTGTAATTCTGCTGCATCTTTACCAGCTTGTCCTCAAACAGCTCCATCAGACCAAAGGCTTTTACTGTCTGCAGATTCTGAAAGGAATCATTCTGAAAAGACATCAGATTGCTGGTGATCTCCCGCATTTCCTTATTATATGTACGCATCCTTCTGACCAGGAAACGGGAGACGAAAATCGTCACCGGTGCACTGAGCAGGGCGATCATCGCCATAGTCGGATCATAGTAAAAGATGATTGCAAAAGCACCGATAAATTGTACCAGCTTTGTGATCATATTGGGGATCCAGCCGATCACGCTGGAAGCCACCTGACTGGCATCGCTGGTCAGACGGTTCAAAAGATCACCGCTTCGAAACTCATGCAGAGATTCCCAGTCAGTATAGATTACTTTATTATAGATGTCTGCCTGAATCTCATTCTGCACGACCACATTGATCCTGGCGGAGATCCGGCTGATGATGGCATTTGAAATGATATTTCCTATGGCCATGGATACGATCAGTACGGCCAGAAGTCCGATGCGGCTTTTCTGTACACCCGTCACGGCATCAATCAGATGCTTGGAAAGCACGCTGCCGCCCAGTCCCATACATGTACCCAGCACGCCGGATACTATATAGAAACAGATGGATTTCCAGTACCGTTTTGCGTACTGATACATCCAGCATGTCTCTTCATACATTTCCTTCAGGTATCCTTCCTGAATTTTTTCAAATATCTTTTTTAACATTTTCATGAATTTATCTTCTATTCAGGAGTATAGCCGCCAGATTACATGGCGAAGGGGAATCAGATGGATCCACACGCGGGCAAAAAATTCCCACCAGAAATCGCCTTTTCGCAGGATTTTTCCTTTTCTTTCCACCGCTGTAATGAGACCGAAAATCTGTTCGCGCCGAATGGGTCCTTC
>CALZMS010000243.1 GCA_945788595.1 uncultured Lachnospiraceae bacterium | reverse complement strand
TCGAATCCCCCTCTCGCTACTGAAAGAGCACTGATTATTCAGTGCTTTTTTTGTTTTATACTCAGAAGCAGCGGTATTGTGCAAGCTTCCGAGTCCCGCAACATACAAAGAAAGTCCTGTAACATACAAAGTTTCTTGACGTAAGCATGGTAATGTGGGTATACTCTAGGGTGAATCTTCTGACATAATAAACAGGTATGGCAGAAAACAAGTTGGCATGAAAATGCAGACAGAGAGGAGCAAATGCAATGCGCGTAGGTATGGGATACGATGTACACAAATTAGTAGAAGGACGAAAGCTGATCCTCGGCGGCGTAGAGATTCCCTGGGAAAAAGGACTGCTGGGTCACTCTGATGCAGATGTACTTCTGCACGCCATCATGGATGCACTGCTGGGAGCGGCAGCCCTTCGGGACATCGGCCGTCATTTCCCCGATACAGATCCAAAATACGAAGGCGCCGACAGCCGCATGCTGCTTCGCGAAGTAGGCCGTATGCTGCAGGAAAAAATGTACGTGATCAACAATATAGATGCCACGGTCATTGCCCAGAAACCAAAGCTTCTGCCGCACATCGACACCATGATCGAAAACATAGCCGCAGACCTGCATCTGGAAAAAGACCAGGTCAATGTCAAAGCCACCACAGAAGAAGGCCTTGGCTTTACCGGCCGTATGGAAGGCATCGCAGCTCAGGCTATCTGCTCTATTTCTTCGGCGTTGGATTTTACAGCGGATGACCGCATGGGAGGCTGCAGCGCCTGCCCCGGCTGTCAGAAACAGGCCGACAGCATCGAATAGATTAAAAATGTGAAATGAAAAAACAACGTGTCTGTGAAACCCGCAACAGCATGTTTTAAATAGATACAGGAAAGAGAGGATGCATCAGATGAAATTTTACAATACCCTGACCCGTAAAAAAGAAGAATTTGTTCCCTTAGAGGAAGGAAAGGTCAAAATGTACGTATGCGGTCCCACCGTATACAACTTTATCCATATCGGCAATGCCCGTCCGATGATCGTTTTTGACACAGCTCGCCGCTATATGGAATACAAAGGCTACGAGGTAAACTTTGTATCCAACTTTACTGATGTGGATGACAAGATCATTGCCAAAGCCATCGAAGAGGGTATCAGCGCCGAGGAAATCTCTCAGCGATATATTGCTGAATGCAAAAAAGATATGGCCGATATGAATGTTAAGCCGGCTACTACCCATCCCCTGGCTACCCAGGAGATCGACGGTATGATCGATATGATCAGCACTCTGATCGACAAGGGCTTCGCCTATAATGTAAATGGCACCGTATATTTCCGTACACGCCGTTTCGAAGAATACGGCAAACTGTCCCATAAGAATCTGGACGATTTGCGTTCCGGTAACCGCGCCCTGCTGGTCAGCGGTGAGGATCAGAAGGAAGACCCGCTGGATTTCGTGCTGTGGAAACCGAAAAAAGAAGGAGAGCCTTTCTGGGTATCTCCCTGGAGTGAAGGACGTCCGGGCTGGCATATCGAGTGCTCCGTAATGTCCAAGAAGTATCTGGGCGAAGAAATCGACATCCATGCCGGCGGCGAGGATCTGATCTTCCCCCATCATGAAAACGAGGTTGCCCAGAGTGAATGCTGCAATGGAAAGCCCTTTGCCCGCTACTGGCTGCACAATGCTTTCCTGAATATTGATAACCGCAAAATGTCCAAATCTCTCGGCAATTTCTTTACTGTCCGTGAGATTGGTGAAAAATACGATCTGCAGGTGCTCAGATTCTTCATGCTGTCCGCACACTACAGAAGTCCGCTGAACTTCAGCGCAGAGATCATGGAATCCTCCAAAAACGCTCTGGAGCGTATTCTGACAGCTGTGGAGACTCTGACCCATCTGTCTGAGACCGCTGCGTCCGGTCTTACAGCAGAGGAAGAGAGCGCTTTGGAAGATATGAAACAGTTCCGTGCCAAGTTTGAAGAGGCCATGGATGACGATCTGAATACAGCAGATGCCATCTCCGCTGTATTTGAACTGGTAAAATTCGCCAACACCAAGGCGAGTGCCGACAGTTCCAAAGAGTTCGTGGAAGCGCTGAAAAAAGAGATCAGCGCGCTCTGCGATATCCTGGGTATCATCACCGAGAAAAAAGCAGATACTCTGGAGGCAGAGGTGGAAGCGCTGATCGCTGAACGTCAGGCAGCCAGAAAAGCCAAGGATTTTGCCAAAGCTGATGAGATCCGCGATAAGCTGCTGGCTATGGGTATCCAGCTGAAAGATACACGTGAGGGTGTTCAATGGAAGAGAATTTAACCATTCTTCGTGAAGGTTCCAGAGTGTCTGAAAGTGACGTGCGGGGGTATTCCCCGCTGACTCTGGCTTACATAGGGGATGCGGTGTATGAGCTTCTGATCCGGACCATGGTGGTTACTTCTGCCAATGCACCGGTAAACAAGCTGCACAAAAGATCCAGCCTGCTTGCCAAAGCACCGGCTCAGTCGGCTATGGCAGAGGCTTTGCTGCCGGTATTTACAGAAGAAGAGCTGGCAGTCTATAAAAGGGGAAGAAATGCCCATTCTTATACCAAGGCGAAAAATGCCACCACCGGAGATTACCGGAGAGCCACCGGCTTTGAGGCGGTATTTGGTTATTTGTATCTCAAAGGAGATATGAAACGGGTGGATGAGCTTTTTCAAATGGCAGTAGAAAGTACGAAACATAAGGGACAGGCATCATCAGCCGGAAAGGATTAACAGATGGAAGAACATAAGATCTCTGAAAATCATATAGAAGGCAGAAACGCCGTGCTGGAGGCTTTCCGTTCGGGAAAGACCATTGATAAGCTGTATGTACAGAAGGGGCTGAAGGATGGCCCTGTACAG
>CALZMS010000242.1 GCA_945788595.1 uncultured Lachnospiraceae bacterium | reverse complement strand
GTCGCTCATGGATGAGCACCAGTTTGCCCACAGATTTATAATCACAGGCTCTACCGCCAGAATCACGTTTTCTTCGTAATTGTTGGAAGTAATCATTTTTAGTTCCATTTTTGTCAGTCCTCCTTGTGCAATTGGAAAAAATAGCGTGGTTTCAATAAATTATAACCTTTTTCAGCAGGAGTTTTCCACATAATTTGTCAACATATCCACAGGCAGAACAGTTTTTTTCCACATTTTTGAGCATACTTTTCCACATAAAAAAACGGAGTTGTCCACAGAAATTATCCACTTATCCACAGAAATCTGGGGAAAAACATATGTTTATCCACAAAAAGTTGTTGAAATCTGCCGAATCGTGGAAAAATGAGAGAAAAAGATATCCACAGGGAAGGAGTCTGTGGAAAAAAGCCGTCTGCCTTAATATAATTTTAATATGCTCAATGGTTGAAAACGTGCTATTATTATCAACGCAAATGAGCCGCGCGGATCCTTGCGGGACGAAGAAAAAAGGATCTTTCTGGTTATTAATGTGCGGAAATAAGTATCGCAATGTGTGGAAGTATGGAACAGACAGATAAAGGAAAAGACAGAAGAAAACGCCGGATTCTTATAGCGGCGGTGATCTTGTACTTTGCCGTTGCTTTTTTTACAAAGCATGCCCTTGCGCCGGAGCCGGCATCGGCGGATTCCCTCCCGCCCCCGGGCGATGTTTCGGAGGGCGTAGAAAAGATTCAGCTCCTGTCGCAGCGAAGCGTCGAGGAAACGGAAGAAACCCTGAAGCGGATGGAAAAAGCGGAGCGGGCGGAGCAGATCCAGGCGGGCAACTTCAATGTAATTTTTGAGGACGCTGTGTTTATGGGAGATTCTCATCTGGAGGGCCTCAGCGCATACGGCCTTCTGGATAGCGCAAAGGTGGCTGCTGTAAAGGGCCGCAGTCTCATAACCGGCCGGAAGGAAATCGAAAAAGCCGCGGCACAGAAGCCTTCGGATATTTTTCTGAATTACGGAATGAATGACGTGGAAATCTTCGGCAGCAATGCGCAGAAATTCATTGAAACCTACCGGAGCTTTATTGCGGAGCTGAAGGCGCGGGTACCGGACGCCAGGATTTTTATCTGCTCCATCTTTGTGCCTCAGCCCCAGGCTGTGGAAAAAGAGCCGTATCTGGCATACATTCCTGCATACAATGAAGCCCTGAAGGAATTCTGCAGCCGGGAAGGCTTTACGTTCATCGACACCACCGGCCTTCTGACCGATCAGTATTACGAGCCTGACCATAAGCACACGGTTTATGCCTATCATCGGATCTGGCTGAGCTATGTGGCGTCCGAGGCGGGGTTTGTGGATGGGGAAAACCGAGGTGAGGAGGGTTGAAATGAACGGAAATCGAATGAAGATGCTTCTGCTTTCTGCTGCAGAGCTGGGAATCCTCCTCATGATCGCAGTGTTTATCTGGAGCATTTACAGTTCGGCGGACCGGACGTATGAGATCCTGCCCTCCGAGGTTGAGCAGGCCGTGTTTGAAGGAAAAATGCCCCAGGGGGCTGAACGCGGCTCGGCTCTGGATTTTCGAAGAGAATTCGGCATGGACCCGGAAAGCTTTGACGGCGTGATTTACTATAAACCAGTATCCAACATGGATGTCACCGAAGTGATCATCGCAGGAACCGGAGCGCCCGCGCTCCGAACGCAGCTTGAAGAAGCCATAAACAGCAGAATCTCTGCGCAGAAATCCGCATTTGAAGGGTATGCGCCCCTGCAGTACGGAATTCTGCAGGAAGCGGTGGTATCCGTCAAAGGAAATTATGTATTTTATGCAGCATCTGAGGATGCTGACCGGTATTATGAGAAATTTGCAGGTGCGCTGAAGAACGCCGAGTAACAGGCACCGGAGGGATTTTTAATGGTTTTCAGCAGTTTGTTTTTTATCTTTGTGTTTTTGCCGGTGACTCTGCTCATCTATTACTGTGTGCCTTTCTCATTGAAAAACGGCGTACTGCTCTTGTGCAGCCTGGTGTTTTACGCCTGGGGAGAACCGGTCTATGTCCTTCTTATGATGCTGAATATCCTTTTCAATTATGTTATGGGGCTTGATATTCAGCTGAGCCTGGACAGCCGGAGCAGGGTGCGGGCAAAGCTTTCACTGTTTGCCGCACTTGCGGTGAATCTCGGTCTGTTGGGATTTTTCAAGTATTATGTGTTCTTTGTTACCAATATCAATGCAGTTTTTCATACCCATATTCCATGCAGAGATCTGGGGCTGCCCATCGGGATCTCCTTTTATACCTTCCAGGTTCTTTCCTATATCATAGATATCTACAAAGGAAAAATCCGTGCACAGAAAAATCCTGTGACTCTGGGAGCGTATGTAACCATGTTTCCTCAGCTGATCGCAGGTCCCATTGTGCAGTATGCGGATGTTGAAAAACAGCTGAACAGCAGGCAGATCAATCTGGAACGCTTCGGACAGGGCATGATTATTTTTATTGTGGGGCTTGCAAAGAAGGTTCTGCTTGCCAATAGTATGGGGGCGGTTTTCGATACCCTTTCCTCCATGGATACGGGCAGCATGGCTGTCCTGGGAGGATGGCTCATCTGCATTTCCTATACATTTCAGATCTATTTTGATTTCAGCGGATATTCCGATATGGCAATCGGTCTGGGAAAGATGCTTGGATTTGATTTCAAACCCAACTTCAATTATCCATACACAGCGAAGAATGCCAGTGAATTCTGGCGGAGATGGCATATTTCCCTTTCCGGCTGGTTCCGGGATTATGTGTATTTTCCGCTGGGCGGAAGCTATACAGATACAAAAAGACATATAAGAAACATCATGGTTGTCTGGATGCTGACAGGCCTCT
>CALZMS010000241.1 GCA_945788595.1 uncultured Lachnospiraceae bacterium | reverse complement strand
AAGATTCCTGTGCCTGCCGTTCAAAGGCAATGGCGTCGGCTGTTGTATGAAAAGATATAACGTAACAGGGTTCTTTTGCGCGCATGGTATTCTCCGTAATCTCTACAATATTTTCTCAGTCATCGGGCAGTAAAGGTGATGACATAGGTACTGCCCTCACAAGCAGTAGTAAACATGATCTTCTGGTGCTTTAACATAGCCTCCAGATTAGCCTTCGTGTGCGCCTCATCGCAGACCACGCGAAGCGCTTTACCTTTATTGTCCTCAATAGCGTCCATAGTGATCATCACCGGTTCCGGACAGGACAGGCCTCTTACATCGATTTCCATATATTCCATACTATCATATCCGATCCCGCATATCCAGACCATGTGGGATCTTTCCTTTCTTTCAAAAAATCAGGCTTTTTTGGTTTCTCTTTTCTGTGTTGCCGCAATGATAAACAGGACAACGATGCATACGATAACGGCCACTTTGCCGTAGATACCGGGGCCTCCGGCTACAGCTGCTTCTGTATCGGTGGCAGCCTTGGCAGCAGAGCTTGCCAGACCGAAGTTATGGGCGATGGCAGCACCGAAGAGCATGCCAAGGAAGGTAACTGCACTGTCACCGGAACCCTGACCGGCCAGGATCAGCTGACGGAATGGGCATCCACCGGCCAGAACAGCGGAAAAACCAACCACATACAGACCAAGGATGTTCCACAGATGCTGTGCATGGGCAATCGGCTGACCGGAAAAGCTTAAGTGGAAGCTTCCGTTGGCGATATTAAAGATAAGAAGCACCAGAAACAGTCCGCCAAGAATAGACAGCAGAGAAGCATCCTTTAACAGTACCAGATCGCGGATACCACCGGCAAAGCAGGTACGGTTTTTCTGGGCAACGGCGCCGATGATCACGGCAGCTACGAGAGCCAGAAGTACAGGAGCGTGCATGCTTCCGGGACCGGAGGTACTAACGGCAAACAGAGTAGTCGTCACAGACAGGATCAGAAGAACTACCATCATTGCGGGCAGTACGTAACCGCTGGCCTTGCAGGTTTCGTAGCTGCGGCCAAGGGAGAAGCCTTTCTTTAAGAAAAAGGTTCCTGTCAGTACGCCGCCGGCAAAACCGATGAGGCCGACATAGGCATTCAGATCACCGGCAGCCATACGGATCACCATACGCAGTGGGCAGCCCAGGAATACCAGGGCACCGATCATCATCATCATGCCCAGGAGGAAACGGATCATCGGAGCGCTTCCTGCGGTGGCTTTAAACTCTTTTGTAGCTACAGAGATCAGAAAAGATCCCAGAATGAAGCCGACGATCTCCGGACAGAAATACTGAACAGCTTCCGCAGAATGCAGTTTCAGGGAACCGGCGATATCCCGGACGAAGCAGGCAATACAGATGGCCATATTCCCCGGATTTCCGGTAACAGCCAGAAGGATGGCCAGCAGACCGAAAATGGCGCCGGACAGAGCCAGTTTCCATTTTGCGTCAAATAAATGTGTCATAATCTTTTTCTCCTTTGTGGATCATAATTAATAAGGCGCAGATATGACTCTATATCAGTGCGCTTTTGCGGATTGAGTATGCAAAACGGAATGAATGATTTTGTGAGCGACCGCAGCGTTCCCGTTGTACTGCGGGTGCTGGTGATCGGTGTATGCGGTCAGTTTGCAGTCGCTGGGTTGGGGATCTGCATCGTCTGCCTGATCCGGAAGCAGCGGTTTCGGGACTTCGGGCTGAATACCAAAAATCTGATTCCGGCGCTGCTTTTAAGTTTGATGTGTTGCGTGCCGGAATTTCTGTATTATTTTGTGCAGGGACAAATCCATTCCTGGTGCCCCTTTCAGGCGGTGAACACCACCACCGAAGTACTTTCAAGCGCATTTCCCTCCAATATTGCCGCGTATTTGATTACTGCATTGTTCTGGGGCTTTTTTGAGGGGTTCAACTATGTAGTCATTCGGGACAAGATCAGTCTGTTGTCTCCAAGCAAATACATGTTTTTTGATTGGGGCGCTTTGGTATGCGCGGTAATGTGCATCTTGATCCACGGGGCCGTCGGTGTCACGCCGGATGCTTTGTTCGAGATGGCGGCAACCTTCATTTTGATTTACGGAATGCTGATCGTCCGGAAAGAAACGGGTAACGCCTGGGGATGTATCCTTATTTTCTTCGTGTATTGGAATGCAATATGATAAGGGAAAATACGACCTTGGATTTACAATTGAATTTGAGGGCTGACAAAGTGAAGAGAATATACGAGGTGAGCTTTTATGCAGGACATAATGGCAAAGTTGACAGCAAAGAATGATAAGTACGCTTGTGCCATTGCTGATAAAATTATTTCAGAAAGTCAGGATACTGACGAATGGTACGAATATTTTGATGAGTTTGCTTCGCTGCTTAACCATCCAAAGTCATTGGTAAGAAACCGTGTGTTGTATATTCTTGCTGCTAACGCACAATGGGATGATGAGAATCGTTTTGATTCGATAATATCAGATTATCTTGCACATGTTACGGACGAGAAGCCGATTACAGCAAGGCAATGTATAAAAGCTCTTGCACAGGTTGGAGTAGCAAAGCCACAATATATCCCGAGAATACTATTGTGTTTGCATGAGGCAGATTTATCGAAATATAAAGATAGTATGCGTCCATTAATTGAAAAGGATATGGCAGAAACAGAAAAAATACTGACAACTTCTGATACTTATCTCGGACAGAGACTTACATAAAAACAGTTCGTTTTCTAACAGTGAAATAAACGGACTGCTTTTGTTATCCGCAGCTTTATGATATGATAAAAGAACCTATAAAATTGACACATTCTTCTGTTGCTTCCGCCTATTCAGGGAGCAGCAAAAATCCTACAATAAG
>CALZMS010000240.1 GCA_945788595.1 uncultured Lachnospiraceae bacterium | reverse complement strand
CGCCTTTCACCTGCTCATTCTCGTTGAGAACCGCATCCACCTTGCCCAGATTGACACTGACACTTTTACCCATGTAACGCTGTACGATACCGGTAACCACTTCACGTTCCTTACCGAAATACTCATCATAAAGTACTTTTCGCTCTTCTTCGCGGATCTTCTGCAGGATCACATTTTTGGCATTCTGGGTGGCGATACGGCCAAAGGATCTGGATCTCCACATTTACGATATCACCGGGTTCGTAAGAAGGATCGATCATTTTGGCATCTGCCAGACTGATCTGTTCTACGGAATCTTCCACTTCTTCTGCAACCGTCTTTGCTGCCATAACATGGAAATCACCAGTCTCCCGGTTAATGGTTACCGTCACATTGTCGGCCTTGCCAAAATGATTTTTGCAAGCCTGCAGAAGTGACTGCTCAATCGCATCCAGAATGGTATCCTTACTGATGCTTTTTTCTTTTTCCAGTACGGACAGTGCCTCTAAAAGTTCTGTGTTCATTTTTTTCTTTTTTCCTCCTGTATTAAAAGTCGAATGCCAGCCTGATCAGGGCAATCTCTTTCTTTTCAAATGTCATAAGTGACTCATCTTCCTGCTGGATTGTCACCGTTTTATCATCATATGCGGTAAGTATTCCGTAAAATTCCTTCTCCCCGTCGATGGCACGGTAGGTCCGGATCTCCAACTCCTTACCCATGCTACGGACATAATCCTTTTCCTTTTTCAGCGGACGGCCAAGGCCCGGTGAGCTGACCTCCAGAATATAGGCGTCTTCAATAAAATCATGTTCATCCAGAAGATCACTGAAGGCTCTGCTGACCTTTTCACAGTCACCGATGGTAAAACCGCCTTCCTTGTCGATGTAAGCTCTGAGATACCAGTTACCGGCCTCTTTAACATACTCCACATCCACAAGCTCATAGTTGTTTTCCTCGATGATGGGCATCAGCAGCTCTTCTGCTCTGCGCTCGTACTCTTCTCTTTTACTCAATACACATACCTCCATAAAACAGCAGATCATCATGCAACAGAAAAATAAGAGAACCCTTATTACATAAATGAGAGTGAACCGAAGTCCACTCTCATCTAGTCTCATCTTATTTAATTCTCAGACAGTATACCACTCATACTTTCTGATTTCAAGGGGTTTCCTGTATTTTATCCTGAACTTTACCGTAATCTTCCATAAAAACATCAATGCCGTCCGCAATACCCTGAACAATTTTTTGCTGATATTCCTCGGAGGCCATGTTTTTGTCTTCCGTCGGATTGGTCATATACCCCATCTCTACAATGGTCACCGGCACCTCGCACCAGTTGATTCCGGACATGGTGTCTGTCTCCCAGACTCCATTATTTTTCGCACCGGTAGCTTCACACAGAGCATCCACCACAGCCAGAGACAAGGCTTTACATTCCTCATAGATATCCCCATTATACTCGTTACTGCTGGTCTGGCAGATGGTCATGGCACCATTCGTCTTACTGTTTTCCGACCCGTTGGCATGAATACGCACAAAAGCATCTGCCTGAAGCTCATTTGCCACAGCAGCACGCTCTGCATTGGAGATATCCACGTCATGAGTTTCCCGGGTCATTACAACTTCATAGCCTCTTTTTTCCAACTCATCTCTCAGCTGCAGAGAAACCTGCAGATTCAATTCATATTCATACAGACCTGTTGTTGTCCCCTGCGTGCCGCTAGACACCTTTTTCTTTGTTTCTGTAGCTCCGGGACCCACCGGCTCTTTTTCTGCATTTCCCTTTGCCTGGTGTCCCGGGTCGATCACCACAAGACCTTTGTCCTCTTCAGGAAGCGGCTCATCAGCTTCTTCACTCGTCAGACTTTCCGCTGAAATCACTGAGGGAATCTGTGATTCACTACTCTCAGAAATAACAGGCTCCTCTTCTTCGGCCAGGCTGCTCTCCATCACCGGAGAAGACAGTTCCTCGGAAGTCTCTTTGCCACAGCCAGCCAGCAACAGTAATAATATACCGGCCGTCACCATTTCTTTTTTCATTCTGCTTATCTCCTGCATCACGTATTGGCGCTGCATTGTTTATCCACCATTCGCATCCGCCCATACGTTTTTTATCGCCTGACTTTTGTACCTTTTGTATCTCTCTTGGCCAGTTTCAGTTTATTCAGTGTCAATGGTTTATCCTGAATATCAATCGTATACTCTACACGTCCGGCCAGAAGATACGCATTTTCCAGTTCATCCCCCGGTGCCAGACGCATCCCCCGTACACCAATGGCTGGTTTTTTCTTCTCCGGCACCTCGGAAAGAAGCATTCTCAGGAAAAATCCCTGACGGCTCTGCAGCACCAGATGCTCCATGGCCGAAATATCTCCCACCAGCACCAGCTCATCTTCCGCTGCCAGCTTTGTGGACAGACTTGCCTTTTTATTGATGGCAAATTCTTCCCCATTTACTACCTTACAGAAACTGGTCTTTGTGACAAAAATCAGCTTCTGCTTTCGGATATTTTCCAGAGCATCCATGTACAGGATACGTTCCTGAGAGCTGGAATACTGGCAGAAATTATCAATAGGTATTGCCTTATCACGGAATTTTCCGTAGGGAAGATCCAGAACTCTCACCTGGTACATATTGCCTTTATCTGTAAAAAGACACAATTTATCGATATTCTTACATTGGACCACAAACCGGCTCTCTGTCATCGCTGCTTCCTGGTTTCTCTCATATACCGCCTGATCCACACAGCGCACATAACCAAAACGGTCCATCATCACGCAGACATCTGTTTCTTCGATCTTTTTCTCTTCAAAAACAACAGCCTTTGCGTTTTCGATCCGGGTCTTTCTGGGCACTGCGAATTCCTGACGGATCTGTTCCAGATCTTCCCGGAT
>CALZMS010000239.1 GCA_945788595.1 uncultured Lachnospiraceae bacterium | reverse complement strand
GCAATAACAGTGTGAGCCTTGCGCAGGTGATCCAGAGAAGCCGCAGAGAAGACTGTGCAGAACTGGTTATGATTACAGAGGCCGTGAAAGCCAGACATCTGAACGATGCGCTGACGATTCTTCAGGGAATGTCCATTGTCAGAGATATTTCTTCTGTTATCCGTGCTGATTAAAATTAGAATAGATACAGAAACAAATAATGACAAATGTAGAAAAAAAGTCTTACATCAAAAGACAAAGAGAAAAATACATAAGTCAATCAATGACACTAAAATGATAAATGTATAGAAGTAAAACGGAAGAATAAATACTACAATAAAACACGAAAGGGGAACGAAAATGAACAGAGTAGAAAAATCCATGGAATACCATAAAAAAGGCTATAACTGTGCGCAGGCTGTAGTATGCACCTTTGCGGACAAGCTCAGCATCAGTGAAAAAGATGCATTCAAGATCTCAGAGGCCCTTGGTTTTGGCAACAGCGATTCCTTTGGCACCTGCGGAGCTGTCAGCGGTATGGCACTGGTGGTCGGTATGGTAAACAGTACAGGAAATCTGGACAGACCGGATTCAAAAGCAGACAGCTACAGAAAAGTCAGAGAGCTGAATGCGAAATTCCGTACCCAGAATGGTTCCACTATCTGCCGTGAGATCAAGGGAATGGACACAGGAAAGGTACTTCGTTCCTGCGATGGCTGCATTGGGGATGCGGTGCGCCTGCTCTGTGAGTATTTCGAAGAAGAAGTATAAACAACATTTTAATTAAAAAAATATTAAGAAAATATTAAAGAATCCGGCGCTTTTGCCGGATTCTTTGTTGTACAGTACTGGAAAACTGTGTTATACTTAGTATAGTTTTGCTTAGGAGGTAGAGAAATTGAAAAAATGGAAAAAATTGATGCTGACTCTGTGCGGCCTAATGATGATGGTGTCATTATTTGCGCAAAGCGCGGTGGCATCATCGACAATGCAGAGTCTGTTTGATGAGACCGTAATAGTTCATGGCCCGGAAAAGAACGGGATGAAGGCTGTATACGGTATAGATGTATCAAAGTGGCAGGGAACCGTTAACTGGACCAAAGTGAAAAATGCGGGTGTGGAATTTGCCATTATCCGTTTAGGATATTCCTCCCTCGCAGACGGAACGCCCACTCTGGATCCTACATACGAATACAACATTCAGGCGGCTAAAGCAGCGGGGGTAAAGGTTGGTGTGTATTATTATTCCCAGGCCACAAATGCCGAAGAGGCACAGCAGGAAGTAAATTTCATCATGAGTAATCTCAAGGGTGTCAGTCTGGATCTTCCGGTGGTTTATGACGCGGAGTGCGGTACCGTAAACGGAGAGCCGGGTAAACTGGGGGCTGCAAATCTTTCAAAGAGTGAATGGACACAGGTGGCCATAGCTTTCTGCGATGCAGTAGCTGCTAAAGGATATACTCCGATGGTTTACGGCTCTATTTCCAAAATAATGTCCGGTCTGGATTACAAAACCATTGATGCCCGTTACCAGATCTGGCTGGCTCGTTACAAAAAAAAAGGCGATACATCACCGCATCAGTTAGTGACGGTAAATTATCCGTACAGCGGCAATTATGAGATGTGGCAGTATTCAGACCATGGCCATGTGGATGGTATCAATGGAGAAGTGGATCTGAATATCATGTATGTTCCGGCAAATTCTTCCTGGAACGGAACCGTATATTATAACAGTTGTAAAGTCGGCAGCGGCGCCGGACTTTTGACCAGTACAAGTGGTAATTCGGTAAAGCTGCAGTGGACAGCAGCAGAAAATGCGTCTGCCTATGCGGTATACCGGTCTGAAAATTATTCCAAAGATTTTAAAAAGATTGCTAATGTGAGTGGCCTGTCATATACGGACACCAATCTTAAAACGAATAAAGAGTACCATTATTATATTGTTCCCCAGGGTGTGATAGACGGTCAGATAAAAAACGGTAACGCGTCATCAAAAGTACGTACGTATTGTGCAGAAGGTTCTCAGATTAAGATGAAAACAACCACAGCTGTCAACCTTCGTAAGGAACCAAGTACTTCAACGCAGAAGCTGGCTCAGATTCCAAAGAATACAACAGTGACAGCTTACTGTGAAACAAAAGGTACCGATGGAGATGTATGGATTAAAGTACGCTACACCAAGGGATCAAAGGCATATGTAGGATATGTACACGGAAAGTATGTTAAGCCGGTCGTTTCCAAAGTAAGCAATCTGGTGAAAAAATCCTGTACTTCCAGTAAGGTCACATTGGGCTGGAAAAAATCCTCCGGTGCCACAGGATATCAGATTTACCTAAGTTCAGCCAGAAACGGAAGCTATAAACGTATTGCCACGGTAACCGGTGAGAACAATGTCAGCTACACAGTGACCGGCCTGAAGAAAAATACGATTTATTATTACAAAGTCCGTGCCTACAAAACTGTTTTTGGTAAGACGGTCTATGCGGATTATGTATTTGTATCCGGTGGAACGACCGCCAGCCCGGCTTTCACTGTAAAAGCAAAATCTGCCGGAAATCTGCGTCAGTATGCAGGTACTGCCTATAAAACACTGGTTAAAGTACCGAAAAATGCAAAACTTAAAGTTGTGTATACAACCCGGGATAACAAGAATAAGGTTTGGTACAAAGTTCAATATACTAAGGGCAGTAAAAAGTACACAGGATTTTTTATTAAATCAAATACGAAGTAAACAGGAGCACTCATGCAGTTACAGTATAAGAGATATAACGATAAAGCAGAATATTCTTATTGTTTCGGACCATTCCCGACATTTGAACTGATCGAGAATCGTCCGCAGGAGGCCATCGAGGTCTTATATCATTCCCAGACCTCGGATCCGATCCGGGAAAAGCTGCAGTCCATC
>CALZMS010000238.1 GCA_945788595.1 uncultured Lachnospiraceae bacterium | reverse complement strand
CCGTATCTGGGACTGCTGAAATCGGTGCTGGGTTATGTGGGAACGAAGCATTACAGCTATGGCGAATTGTTCCATGAGATCAATGCGTATTCCGGCGGAATTCAGTGTGGTATCCAGGTGTTTGAGGATGTAAGGGATAAAAAAGGCAAAAAAATGTTTGGCATTCGGGCTAAGGGATTATATAGTCAGAAAAAATTCCTGTTCCGTATGATCCGTGAAATTTTGCTGACTTCTGATTTTACGGATACCAAGCGTCTGAAAGAGATCATCGATGAGCAAAAGTCGAGACTGCAGGAGTCACTGGTATCTTCTGGAAATGGTACCGCTGCGCTGCGAGCTAATGCAGGTTATTCTGCTATGGCAGCTTTTCAGGACAGAATTGCCGGTGTGTCCTATGCCCGGTTTATCAAACATCTGAATGAGCATTTTGAGGAAGAAAAGAAACAGCTTACAGAGAATCTGTATGAGCTGATGAAGATGATTTTCCGTCCGGAAAATATGATCGTGGGTATTACTGCCGACGAAGAGGGATATAAGGGCGTTGAGGACGAGGTGTGCCGTCTTAAAGAGGATCTGTATACCGATGTTGTCCGTAAGGGACAGCAGATCTGGCAGCCGCATACCGTTAAGGAGGGACTGATCACTGCCGGTCAGGTGCAGTTTGTGGCAAAATCCGGAAATTTCAGCAAGGCGGGTTATACCTATAGCGGTGCGTTCAGAATTCTGAAGGTGCTGATGGGGTATGAGTATCTGTGGATGAATATTCGCGTGAAGGGCGGTGCCTATGGCTGTATGAACGGTTACCGCCGAAACGGTGATACCTATATGGTTACGTATCGAGATCCGAATCTGAAATCTTCTTTGCAGGTATTTGACGGTGCCGCTGATTTTATTGAACAGTTTGATGCAGATGAGCGTACTATGGATAAGTACGTGATCGGCGCCATCAGCGAGATGGATGTGCCCATGACACCGAATACGCTGGGCAGTGTATCCATGACGGCATATATGAGCGGCATTACCCAGGAAATGCTGCAGAAGGAGAGAGATGAAGTCCTGTCTGCTTCCAGTGAGGATATCCGCCGTCTGGCACCGCTGGTACGGGAAGTTATGAGCCAGGAGAATATCTGTGTAGTGGGCAGCGAGACCGCGATCTGCAGCGCCAGAGATGTATTTACACAGGTGGAAAATCTTCTGTAGTTTGCGAATCACAGTATCAGGCAGCCGTGGAAAATCTTCTGTAGTTTCTCGAATGCAGCATCAGGCGTTTGTGGAAAATGTTCTGCAGTATCCGGAACGCAGTATCAGACAGCCATGGAAATTTTTCTGTAGTTTCCAGAGTGCTGCACCAGAAAGCCAGAGAAAAATCATAGCTGAAAGTCAGCTTCGTAAAGGGGAGGATACATGATTTTCGGCTGTATTAAAAAAACGTTTTACAAACAATTACAGGAAGGATAGCAGTATATATTCATGGGAAAAGAACAGTATAAATCCGGCTTTGTAGCCATCGTGGGCCGTCCGAATGTGGGTAAATCAACTTTGATGAACCGCCTGATCGGCCAGAAGATCGCCATTACCTCAAATAAGCCCCAGACCACCCGCAACAGGATCCAGACGGTCTATACCTGCGACCGTGGCCAGATCATTTTTCTGGACACGCCGGGTATACATAAGGCAAAAAACAAGCTGGGCGAATATATGGTGAATGTGGCGGAGAAAACCTTAAATGATGTGGATCTGGTGCTTTGGCTGGTGGAACCCACCAATTTTATCGGTGCCGGGGAAAAGCATATCGCCGAGCAGCTGTCCCGGGCAAAATGTCCGGTGGTTCTGGTTATGAATAAGGCAGATACAGTGAAAAAAGAAGAGATCGCCGGTTTCCTGGATAATTACCGGAAACTGTGCCATTTTGACGATATGCTGGCGGTATCTGCCCTCAGAAAGATCAATACCGACCTGGTTATTGATACGATTTTAAACTTCCTGCCCTACGGACCGCAGTATTACGATGAAGACACCGTAACGGACCAGCCCATGCGACAGATCGTGGCGGAGGTTATCCGGGAAAAATCTCTCCATGCGCTGCAGGATGAGATCCCTCACGGCATTGCTGTGACCATCGAGAAGATGCGGGAGAGAGAAGACGGCAGTATGGTGGACATCGAAGCCACCATTGTATGTGAGAGAGAATCTCACAAGGGCATCATAATCGGCAAACAGGGCGCCATGCTCAAAAAGATCGGCTCGAATGCCCGTTACGAGATAGAGCATATGCTGGAACAGAAGGTTAACCTGAAGCTCTGGGTCAAAGTACGGAGAGACTGGCGTGACAGTGATATACAGATGAAAAATTTCGGATACAACAAAAAGGATATTTGATACAGCTATGAGTGAACCATTGACAGTGACCGGTATCGTACTGGCGGCAGCTCCTTCAGGGGAATACGACAAGCGTCTGGTTCTTCTGACAAAGGAGAGGGGAAAGATCACCGCCTTTGCCCGGGGAGCCAGGCGTACGGGAAATCCGCTGATGGCGGCCTGTAATCCTTTTGTTTTCGGACAATTTACGGTATATGAAGGGCGCAGTGCCTATACATTGACGCAGGTCAGTGTGCTGCAGTATTTTACAGAGCTTGCGGCTGAGTTCCCCGGTGTTTATTATGGTTTTTATTTCCTGGAGATTGCTGATTATTACGGAAGAGAAGGAAAAAACGATAAGGATATGCTCAACCTGCTTTATTTATCCTGCCGGGCACTGGAAAATGATAAGCTGGATGATCGTCTGGTGCGGCGGATTTTTGAGCTCAGGGCCATGGCCATCAACGGTGAATATCCGGATGTGTTTTCCTGCGTGCGCTGCGGAAGTAGGGAAAATCTTGTGGTATATAATG